>JAOUMG010000364.1 GCA_029881635.1 Paracoccaceae bacterium
CGGGTGGCACGCAATCACTTTGAACAGCTTTCCCATTTCCCCGGGGTGGGTCAAGCGCCGATGCGCGGCGATGTGAGAATTGAGGGCTGCACCCTCAAGTTTCGCGGCAAGTGCTTGCGCACGGGCAGTGATCCCCAGCCGTTCAAGAAAGACACCTTGTGCCGTCATTGCCGATGCAGCAGCGCCACCAGCCCGGAAGGCGCGGGAAAGGGCTGCAAAATCGACATGTGCCGTCAGATCGGCCTGCCCGGGTTCGGCGAAGGGATCCGTCGGCTTATGGTCTTTCAGCGCCTGAAACGTATCCCCGAGCGAATGCCAACCGCCATAATCGATGATAATGGCGGCGCCACCGTCCTTGGCGATACGGTCGGCGATTTCATTCGCAATAACGGGCAAGGCAGGGCAGATTTCCACAATGTCGCCCGGTCTCGTATCCGCCAAACGACCATTCAGCGCCCCCAAGGGTGCTGCGGGGGCAAGGCCGGCAGTCAGTTGGCCCTTCTGCAACCCGACATGGCGTTCTGCCCAACCTGCCGCCTGACGTTCGAATTGACGGATCGGGAGGGCATCAAAAAACTCGTTCGCCAACAGAAAAAAGGGGCCGCGCGGAAGCTCTGCAATATGGCTGTGCCGAAGGACCCGGTGATCTTTCAGGACATCTGCCTGACGCGCACCCAGCGTTTCAGACGCTTCGATCAGATGAACCTGCGCGGCTTCATACATCCCGGGCACGCGG
The DNA here is from genome assembly GCA_029881635.1 of Paracoccaceae bacterium. GTDB lineage: Bacteria > Pseudomonadota > Alphaproteobacteria > Rhodobacterales > Rhodobacteraceae > Albidovulum. Next base: position 737 of record JAOUMG010000364.1, read on the forward strand.
CGGATTGTACGCAGCACATCCGCCATTAGCGTGCCGCGGCCGGGACCGATTTCGGCCAGAATGAACGGGTTCGGCGCGCCCTGATCCATCCAGGCCTGCGCCAGACATAGCCCCAGCATTTCGCCGAACATCTGGCTGATTTCCGGCGCGGTGGTGAAATCGCCCGCCGCACCGAAAGGATCGCGGGTGGCGTAATAACCGTATTGCGGGTGAAGAAGGCATTCGGCCATGTAATCGGCCAAAGTCATGGGGCCGTCGGCCGCGATACGCGCAGCGAGAATCTGCCCGAGCGGCGTCACTTGCGCGACCGCATCGCCAGCCAGACCCCCGCAGCGATCATGGGTAAGGACAGAAGCTGCCCCATCGACAGCCCGAATCCCGTCAGTTGGATCACATGGCCAAGCGGATTTTCCGGTGTGATGAATTGGGCATCCGCCTGCCGGAAAATTTCGACAACAAACCGCGAAAGCCCGTAGCCGATGAGAAATGCGCCCGTGATCAGCCCTGGTTGCTTCAGGGCACCCCGGCGCAAGAGCCAGATAAGAACCAGACCCAGTGCCAGCCCCTCAAGCCCAGCCTCATAAAGCTGGCTGGGGTGGCGGGCACACAGGCCCGGCTGGGTGTCCGGGCAGCTTTGCGCAGCCTCACCGGGAAAGATCACCGCCCATGGCAAATCGGAGGGCCGCCCCCAAAGCTCCGCATTGACGAAATTTGCTACCCGGCCAAGGAAAAGGCCGATTGGTGCAACCAGGGCCATGGCGTCGGCCAGCTGCAGTGCGGGAACCTTGTGACGCCAGCAAAACCACAGGCCGGCGATCACAACCCCGAGAAACCCGCCGTGAAAGGACATGCCGCCCTCCCAGACCTTGAGAATTTCGCCGGGATTTCCAAGGTAATAGTCGGGCCGATAGAACAGCACGAAGCCAAGGCGGCCGCCGAGGATCACGCCGATGATGATGGCCGTCAGCAGGTCTTCGACCCGTTTCGGTTCCATCGGCGCCACGTCACCGGGCCAAAGAGACTGCCGCCGCATCAATGACACAACGATCCGCCAGCCCGCGATCAACCCGACCAGATAGGCCAGTGCGTACCAGCGCAGCGCAAAGTTGAAGCCGAGGATCGGGAAGGAAATGATCTCGTTCGAGATATCGGGAAACGAAAGAACAGCCTGCATGAATATCTCCTTGGCGATCCCAGAGACCTTGGGCAGGCGGTGAAGTCAACCTTGAGCTTTCACGATTACGGCACCATATAGGGGTAACACCGGCCCAAAGAATAAGGGAGCCTGAAAATGCAGGGTTCAAACCGTTTCCTTGACGATATGTCAAAGCTGATGACGAATGCGATGGGCGTGGCCCAGGGCGCCAAGACCGAGGCCGAAACGGCGATGAAGGGTTTTGTCGACCGTTGGTTGGCCGACCGGGATTTCGTCACCCGCGAGGAATTCGATGCGGTTCGGGCAATGGCTCAGAAGGCGCGCGAGGAAAACGCAACACTTGCCGCCCGGATCGAGACGCTGGAGGCAGCAGCAAAGCCTGTTGTCAAACCTGCCCCTGCAGGACGCCGCAAGAAGGTCTGAGCGGCCTGTTTTCCGGTCTGTGGACGACTCTGTGGGTAGCCAGTGGGCTGCCGCCTAATCCTGTGCCCGTCAAGCCGCACTTTCCCTGTTTCGGAAAAAAATAACCCTTTACAGGGCATGCCTTTGCCTACACCATATGTTGTAAGGACGGCGGCAGGCAAACGCTTGTCCTTGTTGGCTCACCCAGCTGCTAGTGGGTTTCGGCCCACTTAAGGCAAAATAAGAATAGAGGCCGGGCAATGTCACTTTCTGAAACGCTCCTCAACGCCGAGGATCTGCACCCTATCGACATCGTAGAAACATTGGCGACCCATCATGAATGGGATTTCGATCGTGTGACCGATGATCAGATCGCCATGGTGGTCGAGGGCCAGTGGCGGACCTATTCGATCACGTTGGCATGGTCCGGCTATGACGAAACCCTCCGGCTGATCTGTACATTTGAGATGGACCCGCCCGAGGACAGGTTGCCTGTGCTTTACGACGCGCTGAACCGTTCCAATGACATGGTCTGGGCCGGCGCCTTCACCTTTTGGCGCGAACAGAGGCTGATGGTTTGGCGCTATGGCCTGGTTCTGACCGGCGGGCAGATCGCCGGGCCGGAACAGATTGATCGGCTGATAACCGAAGCGGTGACTTCGGCTGAACGGTTTTATCCCGCCTTTCAACTGGTTTGCTGGGGCGATGACAGCCCCGAACGGGCGATGGATGTGGCCATGGGGCGGGCTTACGGGCGCGCCTGAACCCTATTGCGGGCATGTTGGGGGTTTCCCTTGGGCTCGGGGTGGGTAATCTCGGCCTGCGGGACGAGGAGACATTTTATGGATATGGACAGGGTTCGCGACCAGGGATTGGTGCTGTTGGGGTGCGGCAAGATGGGATCGGCCATGCTGGAAGGCTGGCTGAAACAAGGGCTTGCGCCGGATCATGTCTGGGTGCTTGACCCGGCGCCGTCGGAATGGCTGCAGGAACAAGGCGTGCATCTGAACGTCGACTTGCCCGCAGCCCCGGCCATTGTCCTGATTGCGGTCAAGCCGCAGATGATGGGCGAAGCACTGCCCCAACTGCAAGCGATGGGCGGCGGAGAGACGCTGTTTCTCTCGGTCGCAGCAGGTACGACCATCGCCCATTACGAAAATGTGCTCGGGTCCGCGACACCAGTTGTCCGCGCAATGCCGAACACGCCGGCAGCCATTGGCAAGGGGATCACGGCGATAATTGGCAATACCCGCGCAACGGCAGCGCATCTGGATCTGGCCGAG
>JAOUMG010000366.1 GCA_029881635.1 Paracoccaceae bacterium
CTGCCCACAGGCATACCCGGCCAGTTGTGCATGCCGTAGACTTCCTGAATGCCGAAACGGTCCATCATCCCGTCCTGGCACATTTCCCGCCCGCCGCCGCCGCCTTCTTCAGCCGGTTGGAAGATGACCACCGTCGTGCCATCGAAATTGCGCGTCTCGGCCAGATATTTCGCCGCGCCCAACAGCATTGCAGTATGCCCGTCATGCCCGCAGGCATGCATCTTGCCTTCCGTCTTTGAGGCATATTCCAGGCCCGTGGCTTCGTGAATTGGCAGCGCATCCATATCGGCCCGCAAACCGATTACCCGCCCCGATGTGTCCGACTTCCCCTTGATCACGCCGACCACACCAGTTCGGCCGATGCCGGTCACAACTTCATCACAGCCAAACTCCCGCAGCAATTCCGCGACACGCGTTGCTGTCCGGTGGGTATCAAACAGAAGCTCGGGATGTTGGTGAAAATCCCGTCGCCAGGCGGTGATTTCGGGCAGTAGTTCGGCAAATCTGTTCTTTACGGGCATGAGGTCATCCAAAAATTGAAACGGCTGATACTGTCTTGCCTCACGAACCTCTGTCTTGCAATCCGTACCAGCCATAGGCCATTGCCAACAAACCACGCCGCCAGGGCCCGAAGGGAAATCGCTTCGGCGGTGCGGCCATGACCGCGGGCACGGTTGCCTTGCCCGTTGCCAGTCCGGCCAGCAATTCACCGGCGTAGCTGCCCATCAAAACCCCGTTGCCGTGATAGGCATAGCCCGCCCAGGCATTCGGCCAGTCTCCGATCGGGCCGACATAGGGCGTCAGATTCCGCGACAAACATACAAGACCCGACCAGAAATATGGCGTTTCAACACCTGCCCAAGCGGGAAACATGGTCTCGAAATCGCGCCGGATGGTGGATTGCAACGCGGCATGGGCGGCAGGTGTTGCCCGAACGCCCCCCCGCATGCCAAACAGGAACTGCCGGTTCGGCATCAGACGGAAATAATGCAGCAGGCGGCGCGTATCATAGGCCATCTGGTCGCTTGACCATCCCTGGGCCGCAATCTCTGCGTCGCTTAGCGGGCGGGTTACTAGGACACATGATTGGGCGGGCAGATAGCGTGCCCGCATCCATTCGGGCAGGTCATCGCTGGAATATCCGTTGGTTGCAAGGATCAGTTTTTTGGCATGCAACTGACCGTTGGCGCAATGAAGCACATAGCCGGAACCTTCACGCTCGATCCGCGTGACAGCGGATTGCTCAAATATGCGCGCGCCTGCATCCCGGGCCGCACGCACAAGGCCCAGTACATATTTCAGCGGGTTCAGCGCGAACCCCAATGGAAACCGGATCGCCCCGTGGAATTGTGGTCCAGCCAAGCCCTGCGCGGCCAGTTCATCCCGTTCAATGACTTCGACATCAACGCCGTAATTCCGGCCCAGTACCGGTGCGTCCTTGCGCAGCGCATCCATATCTTTGGCGCGGTGTGCCACGACCACTTCGCCGCCATGCGAATGGGTATCAGCCTCAATCTTATGGCGGTCAAGAAGAGAGGCAACCAGATTGGCCGAAGCGATCTGCGCCCGGTTCCATTCCGCCAGACCTTCGGCGCCAAATCGCGACACCAGTTCCGCATCGCTGGCCTTGGCGCCGCCTATACAGGCAAAACCGCCATTACGCCCCGATGCCCCCCAGCCAATGCCATTGGCCTCGAGCACAGCCACGTCGACCCCATGGTCACGCGCCAGATGCAGCGCGGCAGACAGCCCGGTAAATCCACCACCGATAACCGCAACCTCGGCACGCACAACACCCGACAGCGCGGCACCCCGCGCCGGGCGCTCAATCGTGGCATCCCAATAGCAACCGGCAACCGGCCCATCGCCATAGGCATTGTCTTCGTAGATCCGCCTCATCTGCTGCCCTGCAATCGCGTTTCAGCCGCGATCGGCCTTTTGTTCATCCGCTCGCTGCTTGGCGATGGACCGCTTGGAAATCAGCGACGCCGAAATCACCCCGACAGTCACAATCGAAATCATGATCGTCGACAGGGCGTTGATTTCCGGACTGACCCCCAATCGCACCGACGAAAAGATCTTCATCGGCAGGGTCGTCGCCGAAGGTCCGGCGGCGAAGGAGGCAATGACCAGATCGTCGAGCGACAGCGTAAAGGCCAACAGCCAGCCTGATATGACCGCAGGCGCGATGATCGGCAAAGTCACCGACCGGAAGGCATCCATCGGCGTGCAGCCCAGATCCAGCGCTGCTTCTTCCAATGACTGATCGAATGTCACCAGCCGCGATGAGACGACAACCGAAACATAGCACATCGAGAAGGTCGTATGCGCCAGCACGATTGTGCCGATGCCCCGGTCAAGGCCGATCGAGATGAACAGCAGTAGCAGCGACAGACCGGTAATCACCTCGGGCATAACCAGCGGCGCATAGATCATTCCGGAAAACAAAGTCCGCCCCCGGAACCGCCCTGCCCGCACCAGCACATAGGCCGCCATGGTGCCAAGAGCCGTTGCGAATGTTGACGATAAAACCGCCACTTTCAGCGTTACAACAGCCGCATCCAGAAACGCTTTGTTACTGGCCAGTTCCCCGTACCATTTGGTCGAAAAGCCCGCCCAGACCGTCACCAGTTTCGACGAGTTGAAACTGTAGATGACCAGGATCACCATCGGCAGATACAGGAATACAAACCCCAGCGTCAGCGAGGTTGCGTTGAACCATGTGAACTTGCGGTTCATTTGCCTGCCTCCCGCTGCTTTTGTTCATTGCGCTGGAAGAGGATGATCGGAATGATCAGCAGCAACAGCAAGACAACGGCAACGGCCGATGCCACCGGCCAGTCGCGGTTGGAAAAGAATTCCTCCCAAAGAACCTTGCCGATCATCAGTGTCTGCGATCCACCCAGGATCGACGGAATGACGAATTCGCCCAGCGCCGGGATAAAGACGAGGAAACACCCTGCGATGATGCCCGGTTTTGACAAGGGTATGGTTACCAGCCAGAACGCAGAGGCGCGCGAACAGCCAAGATCTTCTGCCGCCTCAATAAGCGACCCATCAAGCTTTTCCAGCGCCGAATAGATGGGCAGGACCATGAATGGCAGGTAGGTGTATACAATGCCGATATAGACGGCTGTGTTGGTATTCATGATCGCCAACGGCGTGTCGATGATGCCGAGCCCCAGCAGGAACTGGTTTAAAAAACCCTCGTTCGACAGAATACCGATCCAGCTGTAGACCCGGATCAGAAATGAGGTCCAGAACGGCAGAATGACCAGCATCATCAGCGTCGGGCGCCATTCATCGCTGGCTTGCGCCATTCCGTAAGCGATGGGGTAGCCTACCAGCAGCGTGATAAAGGTCGAAATTGCAGCGATCTGAAGACTTGAAAGATAGGCTTTCCAATAAAGCGCATCCTCAGCCAAAAAGGTATAATTCTCAAAGTCCAGAGCGGACAGGAAGGATTTGATGCCCTCCCAACCCGCACCGATATCGAATGTCGGCGTATATGGCGGGATCGATATCGCATAATCTGACAGCGAGATCTTGAAGACGATCAGGAAGGGCACAAGGAA
>JAOUMG010000365.1 GCA_029881635.1 Paracoccaceae bacterium
AGGTTGGCAGGACGGAGGAGGTGAGTCTGGCCATTACCTCAACTCCTCAACCAAATTCGGAACAAATCCTGCTATATCGGAAAGCTCAGACTGCCACCATCGGTGTGAATGTTGGAGTAGTCCAATCACGTTCTCACCCTTGAACGGCCCGCGCTGTACAACATCGGGATGCATTTCTTCATCAATGAAGCATCCGAACTCGTCTTCATCAAACGCTGTCGTATCGGCACTAGGAAAGCTATAGGTCTTTAGAAGTGTATTCCTCGACTCCTCAATGAAGTCCGTGAACAGGACGTCATCGCCTTGTCCACGCTTCCAACGCAAAAAGCGTGCCTCAACTTCCGGCTTAATGACCGGAAACATCAGGCAGTCGACTTTATGAAGAACGTGCCCCACTACTCGAAGTGTGGTGATCGCAACGATGAAATCAAATCGCCAATTAACAGGATAATCCGCTCCCTGCAGAGAGAAAGTGGCATTCATCGAGTCACTTAGCGGCAAAGATGCCCGAAGCACACCATAGTTTCTTTGCATAGACATTTACCGACCTCACCCCATCGCCCCCATCAGTTCCCGCCCGATCAGCATCCGCCGGATCTCGCTCGTCCCGGCGCCGATCTCCATCAGCTTGGCGTCGCGGAAGATGCGGGACACGGGCGTTTCGTTCATGAAGCCCGCACCACCCATTGCCTGCACCGCCTGATGGGCCACCACCATCGCCTCTTCGGAGGCATAAAGCACGCAGGCCGCCGCGTCCTGGCGCGTGACCTCGCCCCGGTCGCAGGCCTTGGCGACCTCGTAGATATAGGCACGGGAGGAGTTCATCTTGGTGTACATGTCGGCAATCTTGGCCTGCATCAGCTGGAAATTCCCGATCGGCTGGCCGAATTGCTTTCGCTGGGCGATATAGGGCATGACCTCATCCATGCAGGCGGCCATGATGCCGGGACCGATAGCGGAAAGGACCACGCGTTCATAGTCGAGCCCCGACATCAGGACGCGGACGCCCTTGCCCTCTTCGCCGAGGATATTCTCGAACGGCACTTCGACATCCTCGAAGATCAGTTCGGCGGTGTTCGACCCCCGCATGCCGAGCTTGTCGAAATGCTTGGAGGTCGAAAACCCCTTCATCTCTTTCTCGACAAGGAAGGCGGTGATGCCCTTCGATCCGGCCTCAGGGTCGGTCTTGGCATAGACCACCAGCGTGTCCGCATCCGGCCCGTTGGTGATCCAGAACTTGGTGCCGTTGAGCACGAACCGGTCGTTTTTCTTCTCGGCGCGGAGTTTCATCGAAACCACGTCCGACCCCGCCCCCGCCTCGGACATCGCCAGCGCGCCCACATGGTCGCCGGAGATCAGGCGCGGCAGGTATTTCGCCTTCTGCTCAGGCGAGCCGTTCAGCTTGATCTGATTGACGCAAAGGTTGGAATGGGCGCCGTAGCTGAGCGACACGCTGGCCGAGGCGCGGGCGATCTCCTCGACGGCCACGCAATGCGCCAGATAGCCCATACCCGCCCCGCCATATTCCTCAGGCACGGTGATGCCGAGAAGGCCAAGATCGCCCATCTCCTTCCAGAGGTCCGTCGGGAAATCGTTCGTCCGGTCGATCTCGGCCGCCATCGGCTTGACGCGTTCCTGCGCCCAGCGGTGGACCATGTCGCGCAGCGCCTCGATTTCTTCGCCGAGGTGGAACTTCATCGACGCGGTGAACATGGCGCTGCCTCCAAATTTATTGAACGTATGTTCAATTCATAAATCAATAAAGTGAGTCGGGTCAATGGGCCGCAAATATGTCGGGTGCGGGGTTGCCTGCCCCCCGAGGATATTTCATCGCAATCGAAAGAACTCAGTCAGCCGACAAGACAATGTCTGTTTCTTCAACTTCGCCTTGCAGCACAGCTGATACTTGCGAACGGATGATCCGGGCAATAAGTGCCGCATCCTCGACCGAAAAGGTGAGAGGCAGGCGCATATCGATAAGCCCCGCAAGAATGCGGTCCGTCTGCGGCAGGTTTTGGACATCAGCGTAACGCCAGCTATCATGGCGCGAGGTAAATCCAACCGGCTCGGCACCGCCGAACCATTTCAGTTCCACCCCCCTTGCGGCGGCCCGCGCCAAAAGGGTGCGGATCTTCGGTTCCGGCCAATCCGGCAGCAGAAACTGGAAGGATGAGGCGACATAGGCCTCAGCCTCGGGGCGCGAAATAAGCTGCAGGTCGGGTGTCTCGGCCAGCCCATGTTCCAACACCCGGTAAAGCGCGTTCCAGCGCGCGCATTGCGTGGGTAGATCGCTAAGTTGCGCGCGCAGGATCGCGGCGCGCAGATTGTCCATCCGGCCTGAAATATTCGGGGTCGTATATTTGATTTTTTCAAATGCCTCGGGAGGTGGTGCCGCGCGGTGACGACCGTAAAGCATATAGCTGCCGGACAGAATTATTGCGCGTGCCATCAGATCCGGGTCATCCGACACCAGCAACCCACCTTCGCCCGAATTCAGGTGTTTATAGGTCTGGGTTGAATAACACCCCATCACACCATGCCGCCCCGAGGGTGTGCCCCGCCAGGCGGCCCCCATAGTATGGGCGCAATCCTCGATCACCGGCAGACCAGCCGCGTTGCAGATCGCCATCAGCCGGTCCATGTCACAGATGTGTCCGCGCATATGGCTGAGCAGCAAAGCCCGCGCACCTGAATCTGCCGCTTTCCGGGCAAGGTCGTCGAGGTCTATCGTCAGATCTTCGGTCACTTCGACAAATACCGGGCGCGCTCCTAGAGCCGCAATCGCACCGGGCACGGGTGCCAGTGTGAAGGCGTTGGTCAACACCTTGTCACCGGGCACTATGCCGATCGCGCGCATCGTACAGCCAAGCGCATAACCGCCCGAGGCAACGGCAAGGCAGTATTTTACGCCGGTATATTTGGCAAACTCTTCCTCCAGCGCCGCCGTTTCGCTGATTTCATCGGCGGCGGTGTTGTAGCGATGCAGTCGGCCATGGCGCAGCACCCGCAGCGCCGCTTCTATTCCCGCGTCGGGAATAGGTTCTTGCTGAGTGAACGACCCGGTAAATTTTTCGCTCATTGCTGCCTCCTTGCCCGACAATCCTGTGCCCCCTTACCTGCCCCGTCAATCCCGCGGCAAAAACCGTTCAGCCAGTGCCGGAAGGTCGGTAAAATTTTCCAATAGAGCCTCTGGCGCCAAGCGCGCCACACCAGCGCCTTCGGGGCCGAAGGTGACCAGAGCCACCGGAACGCCTGCAGCCCGACCAGTTTTGCGGTCAGTTTCCGTGTCGCCAATCAACATAGACCGTTCAACCAGACCGCCAGCCTGTTCCACCGACAAACGGTATGGGGCCGGGTCGGGTTTGCGCACGGTAAGCGTATCAGCCCCCACCAATGACCCGAACAGATCTCGCACACCTAAACGCGCCAATAGTATTTCGGCCAGTCTTTCAGGCTTGTTCGTGCAGACCCCCACGTAAAATCCGGCGTCCCGCAATGCCTCGACCGCATCTACCGCGCCGGGATAAAGAAACGTATTGCGGTCAATATCCTGCTCATACGCGGACAATAGCAGC
>JAOUMG010000369.1 GCA_029881635.1 Paracoccaceae bacterium
GGGAATGGTGACCACACGGCCGAGCAGGGCTGCCGGAAACACATTCAACAAGGGCGCGCGCAGCGCATTGTTCAATTCGTCCTTTTCAGCGCCGCTGCGGCCATCGTCGGTCATTGCCATGATCTCTTCGGAGCCAACATTGGAAGTGAGCAGGATCAGGGTGTTCTTGAAATCGATCCGCCGCCCCTCGCTGTCATCCATCATGCCCTTGTCGAATACCTGAAAGAAGATCTCGTGCACATCGGGATGGGCCTTTTCAACCTCGTCGAGCAGGATCACCGAATAGGGTCTGCGCCGAACCGCCTCGGTCAGAATTCCGCCCTTGCCGTAGCCGACATAGCCCGGTGGCGCACCTTTCAGGGTGGAGACGGTATGCGCCTCTTGAAACTCGCTCATATTGATCGAAATCAGGTTCTGTTCACCACCATAGAGCGTATCGGCCAGCGCCAGGGCGGTCTCGGTCTTGCCCACCCCGGAAGGGCCGCAGAGCATGAACACGCCAATGGGTTTTTCCGGCGCCCCCAGCCCGGCATAGGAGGTCTGGATACGGCTTGAAATCATCTCCATCGCGTGGTCCTGCCCGATAACGCGTTCGGCCAGAGTGGTGGCCAGGGTCAGCGCGCGGTCGGTCTGGCTGGCCAGCATCCGACCCATCGGTATGCCGGTCCAGTCCTGTACGACCGAACCCACAGCGTTGCGGTCTACCGACGGCAGGATCAGCGGGCGTTCGCCCTGCGCCTCGGCCAGCAGCGCCATTTTCGCGCGCAGGCTGGTCAGCACGTCGGCGCGTTCTTCTGGGCTGAGCATCGGTTGGGGGGCGGTGGCCTTTTCCGGATCTGCGTCCTCTTCGGCCTGATCTGCATTCCCGGCAGCGTCCGTCGCGGGCTCTGGCAAAGTTTCAGGGGCCTGCGGCATCTCTTCTGCTGCATCGATTTCGTCCAGCGCAGCCCCTTCCTGACGCAATTTCCGGCGCAGCTCCAAAATCTCGTCAACCAGGGCCTTTTCAGCATCCCAACGCTCGGTTGCCGCCGCAAACTCGTCTTTGGTGCGGGCCAGACCTGCGTCGACCTCGGCCTTGCGGTCGAGCACATCAATGCCAATGGCCTCTTCGCGCTCGATGATCCGCTTTTCGATTTCCAGCGCCTGTTGGCGGCGCTCTATGTCTTCCACCTCGGCGGGCGTTGCATGTTGCGATACCGCGACGCGGGCGCAGGAGGTGTCGAGCAGGCTGATCGCCTTGTCAGGCAATTGTCGCGAGGGGATATATCGGTTTGACAGCGCCACCGCCGCCTCAATGGCTTCGTCAAGGATTTCAACCTTGTGGTGTTTTTCCAGCACTCCGGCAACACCGCGGCACATGCGGATCGCGGCCGCTTCGGACGGTTCTTCGACTTTGACAACCTGAAACCGCCGGGTCAGCGCCGGGTCCTTTTCGATATGTTCCTTGTATTCGGCCCAGGTCGTTGCGGCGACGGTGCGCAGTTCGCCCCGTGCCAAAGCCGGTTTCAGAAGATTTGCCGCGTCACCGGTGCCAGCCGCCCCCCCGGCCCCGATCAAGGTATGGGCCTCGTCGATAAACAGGATGACCGGCACATCCGAGGACTGGACTTCGTCAATCACCGACTTGAGGCGTTTTTCGAACTCTCCCTTGACCGAGGCTCCGGCCTGCATCAGCCCCACATCAAGCATGTGCAATTCGACCGCACGCAGTTGCGGTGGCACGTCTCCGCGCGCCAGACGCAGCGCAAAGCCCTCGACCACGGCGGTTTTTCCCACGCCCGCCTCGCCGGTCAGGATCGGGTTGTTCTGGCGGCGGCGCATGATGATGTCGATGATCTGGCGGATTTCCATGTCACGCCCGACCACCGGGTCGATTTTGCCCGCGCGGGCCCGTTCGGTCAGGTTGGTGGCATATTGCTCCAGCGCCGATTGCCCGCCTGGTTTGGCCTTGGCCTTTGGCTTTTCTTCCTTGGCATCGCTGCTGCCCTCAATTGAGGCCTCGAGCAGATCGGCCAGTTGGGCGGCCATGGCGGACGGATCGATCTTGTTGAATTCCAGACTGATCTTGTATAGCAGCCCTTCCAGGACCGGCGTTTTGAGGGCGCCCAGCAAAAGATAGGCGGAGCGCACCGAATCATCACCAAACTCGAGCGAGGCAAAGGTCCAAGCCTCCTGAATCGCCCGAAAAATGTGGTCGGAGAACTCTTCGACCGAGCCTGCGCCACTTGGCAAACCATCCAGGGCCTTGGCTATATCGCCCTCCAGACGCGCCTCATCGACACCGGCTGACTGGCAGAGGATTTCGAAGTCTGAGCGCGCCGATCGGGCCAGTTGCTCGATGAAATGCACAAGTTCGACGTAAGGGTTACCGCGCGATTTCGCCGTCTGCGCGGCGGCGGAGAACGCCTTTAGACATGTCGGATTAAGCTTGCCAACAAGCTCTTTGCGCTTGATCGTTTCCTGAGAACCTCGATGGGTCACTAAACCTGCCCCCCTACTTTGCTGAAATGAAGTCTCGTGGAAGTAGAAAAAAGGTGGGCGCATTTGCCCAAGCCTAGTCTAATATGGAATGGCCCGTCTGGCGACTATTTTGATAGGACTGGACATTCAGCGAACCGCCGGAGCGAAAAATGATAGATGCGATGCCAGGCGATATTTTCAGCCCGGGGCAGATTCTGAACAATACTTATGAGATCGAGGGCCTGCTCGGTCGCGGCGGTACCGGCGAGGTTTACCGGGTGCGAAATCAGATCACGGGTCGGATTTTCGCGCTCAAGGCCCTGAACAAACAGTTTTCCGGCAAGGATGGCTATATCGAACTGATGAAGCGCGAAGAGCAGATGCGCGATATCATCGACGATACGGTGGTGCGCTATGCCGAATGTTCGCGCACCGATCAGGGCCATGTTTATCTGGTGATGGATTTCATTGACGGCCCGTCGATGAGTGATGTCATGGCGACGCGGCGGATGGATCCCCGCGAATTGCTGATCGTAGCACATCGGGTGGCAATGGGGCTAAGGGCTGCCCATAAACACGGGATCGTTCACCGCGATCTCTCGCCCGACAACGTCATCCTGCGCGGCGGCACCGCCGAGCGGGCGACGATCATCGACTTTGGCATCGCCAAAGACACCTCTGTCGGTGCCCGCACCATCGTCGGCAATGAATTCGCCGGCAAATACGAGTATGCTGCCCCGGAGCAGCTTGAGGGAAAGGCCGAAGCGCGGTCGGATTTCTATGCCCTTGGTGCCCTGCTGCTGGCATCTTTTCGCGGCGAGGTGCCGTTCTTCGGGGCGACGCCCGGCGAAATGGTCAGGCGCAAGCAGGCACCGCTCGATACCGCCAACGTGCCTGAGCCGCTGAAAGAGATCATCGACTGGCTTGCCGCGCCTGACCTCAACGCCCGCCCTGCTTCTGCTGACGCGATCCTCGAGCGTCTTGAACTTGCGCTGAAGCCGCTTGGGAGTGGCGGCAAACCGCAACGTGAGAAACCGCCTGCAGGCAAAGGCAAGGGTGCGGTGTTCTGGCTTGTGCCGGTCCTGGCGCTGGCATTGGTCGCAGGCG
>JAOUMG010000368.1 GCA_029881635.1 Paracoccaceae bacterium
TGCGGCAAATGTCCGTGCCTGGATGGCAGAAAAGCGATCCGCCGGGCTTGATGCGATTGTTATAAACACCTCGGGCTGTGGCACGACTGTCAAGGATTACGGTCATATGTTTCGCAACGAGCCTTTGGCTGGGGATGCTGCCGAAGTTGCCGGCCTGGCTTGTGACATATCCGAATTGCTGGTTCGGATCGGTCCTGTGGGCAAAGCCCCTCAATCTCTCAAAGTGGCTTATCATGCCGCCTGTTCCCTGCAGCATGGCCAGCAAATAAAAACTGCGCCCAAGGATCTGCTCAAATCCGTTGGGTTTCAGGTGGTGGAACCCGCAGACAGCCATCTTTGCTGCGGGTCGGCGGGCACCTACAACCTTCTGCAACCGGCGATTTCGTCGGAGTTGAAGACGCGAAAGGTTGAAACGCTTGAGGCGACAGCCCCGCAAGTGATCGCTGCTGGTAACATCGGTTGCATGATGCAGATCGGCTCAGCGACCGGAATTCCGGTGGTCCACACAGTCGAATTGATCGATTGGGCCACGGGCGGGCCGATGCCGCGCGCGCTGCAGTCTGCGTAATTGGTTGCATTGCCGCCGACCGGCCATATTCTTGCCCCACGAGGCGTCTAAGAACCGGAAAAACAGAGGATGGCAATATGCGAGCAGTATTGGCAGCATTGGTTCTGGCGTTTTTTCCGCCAGCCGGTTCGGCGCAGGAAACGCCTCTGCAATCCTTGGTCACCGCAGATGCGTCGCGCGGTTGGGAAGCCGTTGGTCGCATCAATATCGGGCGATCAGCCTTTTGCACGGGTACGCTCATATCGCCGACGCTGGTGCTGACTGCGGCCCATTGCCTTTATCACCATGATAGTGGCAAGGCGTTTGAACCGGCTGATTTCGAATTTCTGGCAGGCTGGCGCAATGGACGGGCTGCTGCCTATCGGCAGGTAAAACGTATCGTCGCACATCCTGATTACGTCTATGAAGGCCGCGACCGGATTGATCGGGTCGCCTATGACCTCGCCTTTTTAGAGCTTGATCAGCCCATCCGCCTGCCTTCGGTGCGCCCGTTTGAAACCGGCGGCGACCCGCTGCAGGGCGATGCGGTCAATATCGTGTCTTATGCGCTGGAACGTTCCGAGGCCCCGTCTTTGCAACAGGAATGCCATGTTGTCGACCGGCAACCGGGGATCCTTGTGCTGTCATGTTCGGTAGATTTTGGGGCCTCCGGCGCGCCAATTTTCATCATGCACAATGGCGTGCCACAGATTGTATCCGTGGTATCGGCAAAGGCCGAGATGAACAGCGAGCTTGTGGCACTTGGTACCGCGATGGAGCAGCCATTGAATGAGTTGAAGGCAGCCTATGCCGCGACAGAAACCCGGTTCAAACGGGTGACACCGGGGATTTTGTCGCTGAACGCGAGCGCGCCTGAAACCGTTGGTGCGAAGTTCGTACGTCCCTGACGGGCAAACGAACGCCGAAAAGTTCCAATCCCGCGATGCATTTGCTGGCTTGAAGCCCCTTGAAATCGCGAAATTGCGACCACATCTGAATTGCGCCGGGGTGCCATGACGGGCCTCGGTTCTGAACCGGCCTGTCCCGAGATTTGGGAAGGCATATGACATCGCTCAATGGAGGATGACCCATGCGAACCTATGATTTTGCCCCACTTTACCGCGCTACCGTCGGTTTTGACCGGATCGCGGACCTGATGGACAGGGTTCTGTCTTCGGATGTGACGCAACCCAGCTACCCCCCCTATAACATTGAAAAGACGGATGAGAATGCCTACCGCATCACGATCGCCGTTGCCGGCTTTTCCAGCGACGAATTGAATGTCGAGGTCAAGGAAGGCGCGCTGATCGTCACTGCCCGCAAGGCTGGCGAGGAGGACAACAAGACCTACCTGCATCGCGGCATCGCTACCCGTGCGTTTGAGCGCCGGTTTGCTCTGGCTGATCATGTCCGTGTGACGGGTGCGGGCCAAGCCGACGGTATGCTTCATATCGATCTTGTGCGCGAAGTGCCCGAAGCGCTGAAACCGCGCCGCATCGAGATTGCAACGGGCGATACGGTTGAGGTGAAAGCGGTCGAAAAGGCCAAGAAGAAGTCAGCCGAAACCGCTGACGTCTAACGCACAGTACCATCAAGTATCTGGGCGCGCTGTTGCGCGCCCTTTTCATTGCCCGTAGCGCGCTGCGGTTAATCCATCAAACGAAATTTCCGGCTCTTTTCCGCAGACGAGGTCTGCGACCGCACGGCCCGATCCGCAGGCCATGGTCCAGCCCAGCGTGCCGTGGCCGGTGTTGAGATAGAGGTTATCGTATTTCGTGCCGCCCATGACCGGGGTTCCGTCGGGCGTCATCGGCCTGAGACCTGTCCAGCCTTCGGATTTGCTGATATCGCCGCCCTTGGGGAACAGATCGCCGATCACGTAGCGTACCGTATCGGTGGCATGAGGACCCAGCCTGCCGCTGTAGCCGGCAATCTCTGCCGTTCCTGCCACGCGGATACGGTCGCCAAGCCGGGTGATGGCAACTTTGTGGGTTTCGTCCATGATGGTGGATTGCGGGGCCATCGCATCATCCGTCACCGGCAATGTCACCGAATACCCCTTGACCGGGTATACTGGCAGCTTGATCCCGATGGGCCGCAGGATCATTGGCGCAAAGCTACCCATGGCGCAGACATAGGCATCCCCGGTGATCCGACCTGCCATTTCGGTATCTACGCCCACAACTTTGCCATCCTCCACCGCGATCCGGCGGATGGACTGGCCGTATTGAAATTCCACACCCAGCTCAGCTGCTTTATCAGCCAGCGCGATGGTGAATAACCGGCAATCGCCGGTGCGGTCGGCCGTCAGCCGCAGGCCGCCCACGAACTTTTTCTTCACTTCCGCCAGCGCGGGCTCAACCGCGATGCATCCGTCGCGGTCCAGCACTTCGAACGGGCTGTCGAATTCGGCCAGAATGGCCTGATCGGCTTTCGATCCCTTCAGCTGCTTTTCAGTACGGAAAAGCTGCAAGGTGCCCTGTTCGCGCCCGTCATACTCAATCCCGGTTTCGCTGATAAGGTCGGGCATACAGTCGCGCGAATAGTTTGATACCCGCACCATCCGGGATTTGTTGCGCGCATAGCTTTCTTCATTGCAGTTCATCACCATCTGCGCGCCCCATTTCCACATGGTGGGGCTGATGAGCGGCCAAATGAACAGGGGGCGGCGTTTCATGAAAAGCCATTTCAGAGCTTTCAATGGAATGCCGGGTGCCGCCCAGGGCGAGGTCATGCCATAGCTGAGCTCACCCGCATTGGCATAGCTCGTCTCAAGCCCCGGACCGGCCTGACGGTCAAGCACGATGACCTCAGCCCCTTGGCGCGCCAGATAGTAGGCAGTCGTCACCCCAATGACACCCGCGCCCATGACCACAACTTTCATGTCGTTTCTCCCCCTGGCCGATACCTGCCAATCTGCGCCGCCAAATCACAGCGCGCAAGGATCACATCCGGCAGTGCCGGGCAAGAGATTCCAATGCCTGCAACGTCAGAAGACCCCGGAAAAGATCTGGGGCCTT
>JAOUMG010000367.1 GCA_029881635.1 Paracoccaceae bacterium
GACTTTACCCCTGTGTTGCTGCCGGTCCTGCAAACCCAGCCCGATCTACTCGTCCTTTCGGGCGTGGCCCCCGCGGCTGCCCCGCAGCTGATCCGTTCCGCACGTGAACTGGGCTATACCGGCCTGATCTCAACCGAAACGGCGCAGGATGCGGGCGTCCTGATGGAAGGCGCTGGGGAACTCGCCAATGGCTTCATCTCGGTCGGCGGCGCGTCGACACCCGAACTGGCCTCCGACATGATGCGCGAATTCGTGGATCGCTACACCAAGATGTTCGGCGAATATAACGATGAGTCCAATACCAAGGTCTATGCGCTGGAATACATCCTTGAAACCATCAAGGCGAACCCGGCCGCGATGACCGATGTCGAAGCCTTCAAGGCGACGATGGACACATTCGAAGCGCCCAACCCCTATATGGTCGGCGATGCGAAACTTTCTTATGTCGGCATGTCTTCCTTCGGGCAGAAACGGCAGGTTTCAGTCCCGCTGGTGGTGAACGTCTTCAAGGATGGCGCCTTTGAAACCCTGTTCGTGGCCCAGGTCGACTAGGCCCATCCGCGAACCGTATCCATAAACCCGGCGCGGTGCACCTGCGCCGGGTATCCCCAAAGAAAGTCCCCCTAATGGAACAGATCCTCGCCAACGGGCTCTACCTTGGTGCGCAATATGCACTGATCGCGCTCGGGCTGACGCTTATCTTTTCGTTGATGAACGTTCTGAACTTTGCCCATGGGCAGATGTATGTTCTGGGCGGCTTTGTCACCTACACTTTCGTCGCCCAGTTCGGCCTGCCCTTTATCGTAGGGCTTCTGGCCTCGGCGGTGGTGCTGGCGGTCGTCGGGGCACTCATCGAAAAATTCCTGTTCCGCCCCGTGATCCGGAAATCCAAACGCGAAGAAAGCACGATGCTGCTCGCGGCGGGCATCGCCTTTTTTCTGGACGCGGTGATCCTTCTCGTGTTCGGGGAAAAGCAGCGCGGCGTTCCTAAAATCGTCAACGGCGTCTTCAACTGGGATTTCCGGCTGATCATGCCCTATGACCGTATCCTGATCGGCGTTCTGGCCATTGCGGCCATCGTCGGGTTCATCCTTTACATGCAATATTCCCGCACCGGCCGCGCCATGCGGGCGCTGGCCCAGGACAGGGTCGCCGCACAGCTTATGGGCGTCGATGTCGACCGCTATTCGATGATCGGTTTTGCCCTTGGCGCGATGCTGGCGGGCGTCGTTGGCGGGCTTTTGGTGACCATCACCGGGATCAACCTCGGCATGGGCGGCCCGACCTCGATCAAGGCCTTCATGATGATCATGATCGGGGGCGCCGGTGTGATTTCCGGGGCGATTGCCGGCGGGTTCATCCTCGGCATGATGGAAAGCATCGGCCTGTCGGTTCTCGCCGTTTACGGTGACATCACCTACCTCGTTATCTTCGCCACGCTGATGATTTTCCTCGCCTTCCGCCCGCAAGGGCTGATGGGCAAGCCTTGGGGTTGATGGCATGAACACGCAAAAACTCCTAGGCGTCGCAGGCTTTCTGTTCGCGGTATTCGTTCTTGTCCCCTGGGGCATTGCCGCCTCGGGCCGGTGGGACTTTTACTACACGCTGACCTCGGTGGCGCTTTTGTCGATCGGGGCGGCGGGGGTCTGGCTGACATTCTATATCGGGCGGATCAATATCGGGCAGGGCGCCTATGCGCTGATGGGCGGCTATGTGTCGGCCGTGCTGATCATGAAGGCCGGCATTTCCTTCTGGGCGACACTGCCGCTCGCCGGGCTTTTCTGCGCGGTCATTTCGGTGCTGATCGGCCTGCCGATCCTCAGGCTCCGGGGCGTCTATTTCGCCATGGTGACGCTGGTCCTGACCGAGGTAACCCGCCTGACCGCGCTGGCGCTTTCGGTAACGAACGGCGCAAAGGGCATCACCTCGATCCCGCTGCCGGGCGAACTGTCACTGTTCGGCCTGACAATAGTCCCTGACTTTGCGACCATGCAGAACCCGAAACTGGCCTTCTACCTTCTGGCAGCCACTCTGATGGTGTTAAGTTACGCGGCCCTCTGGCGGATCGTGAATTCGCGGCTTGGGCATCTTTGCCGCTCGCTTCAGCAAAACGAGGAACTGGCATCCTCGATCGGCGTTAACACCGCCTATCTCAGGGTTCTGGCCTACGCGATCTCCAGCTTCTTCGGCGGCATTGCCGGTGCGGTTTTCGTGGCCATTTCGCAGTCGATCTACCCCTCGTCCTTCGTCGTCACCGACTCGGTCAACTTCATGCTCTACTGCTTCCTCGGCGGACTCGGCTATGTGTTCGGGCCGATGCTGGGTACCTTGCTGCTCTATTTCGGCTGGGATCTGCTGTCGATCGCCAAGCAATACCAGCTCCTGATCTATTCCTCGGCCATGATTGCGCTGATGCTGGCCGTCCCCAACGGGGTGCTCAGCCTTCTTGACCGCAAGGGGGGCCGGAAATGAGCACAATTCTGGAGGTTAAGGCCATCACCAAACGCTACGGCGGGCTTACGGCTGTGAATGCGGTCAGCTTTGACGTGGCCGAGGGTGAAATCCTGTCGGTGATCGGGCCGAACGGCGCCGGCAAATCGACACTGTTCAAGCTGATTTCGTCATTCGTGCCGGCCACGTCGGGTGAGGTGTTGTTTCGCGGCGCCAAGATTTCCGATCTCGCACCGCACAAGGTCGCGCGAATGGGCGTGGTGCGGACTTTTCAGGAAACCACGATCTTCAAATCGATGACCGTGCGCGAAAACATCATCGTCGCCCACCAGCTCCGCGCCAAGGCCTCGCTTCTGGGCTTCTTCATCGGTTCGGCGCAGGCGCGGGCCGATGAGGAGGCCTTTGGCGCTTCCGCAGATGATATCGTCGATTTCCTCGGCCTTGGCGCCATTCGGGACGAACTGGCATCCAACCTGCCACAAGGTCACCTGCGGGCGCTCGGCATGGCCATCGGCCTGGCCACCAATCCCACTGTCCTGTTGCTGGATGAACCTTTCGCCGGCATGAACCATGATGAGACGATGAACATGGTCGCCAATGTCCGCCGCCTGCGGGATGAACGGGGGGTGACGGTGCTTCTGGTCGAACATGACATGCCCGCCGTGATGAAAATATCCGACCGGATCGTGGTGATCAATTTCGGTGAGAAAATCGCCGAAGGCACCCCTGCAGAAATTCAGGCCAACCCCCGCGTGATCGAAGCCTATCTCGGCTCCGAAGACGCCGCGATCGGGATGTGATGCGATGACAGAGATCCTGAATTTCAAAGATGTCGAACTCTACTACGATCATGTCTACGCTCTCAAAGGCGTATCGCTGACCGTGACCGAGGGTGAAACGGTGGCGCTGATCGGGGCCAATGGCGCCGGCAAATCCTCGATCCTGAGGGCGATCACCGGGCTGGCAAAGATCAAATCCGGCTCGGTCCATTACTTCGGCGAACGGCTGGATGGCACCCCCGCCGCCGACATCGTGCGCAAGGGCATCGCCATGGTGCCCGAAGGCCGCAGGGTCTTTCCCTTCATGTCGGTCAAGGACAACCTGATGATGGGCGCC
>JAOUMG010000370.1 GCA_029881635.1 Paracoccaceae bacterium
GTTCGGCCAAATCAGCCGGGTGTCCGCAGATGCCCTGGTGGACGAACGCAGCAAGGCCTCATATTACCGGGCCGAGGTGGTGCTTGATCCCGGTGAAATCGAAAAATTGGGGAACCTTGTGCTGGTCCCGGGGATGCCTGTCGAGGTTTTCATCCGCACCGGCGACCGGACACCTTTGGCATATTTGCTGCGTCCATTGGCTGACTATTTCAACCGCGCCTTTCGCGAAAGCTGACGGACCTTTCCCAAGACAGCCAGCCCGGCTAACTTGCCCGCGAAACTGGATTCGGAAGGAATACAAAATGACCGGAAATATCGACGCGCGGCTTGACGAACTTGGACTGACCCTGCCCGACGCACCGGCACCCGCTGCCAATTATGTCCCTTACGTACAAACCGGCAATCTTGTTTTTGTTTCTGGCCAGATCAGCCAGGGACCAGATGGGCTGATCAAAGGACGGTTGGGCGACAATATGGATGTGCCCGACGGCGCCGAGGCCGCCAAACGCTGCGGGCTCAGTTTGCTGGCACAGGCGCGCGTGGCCTGCGGTGGTGATCTTGACCGTATCGTGCGGGTGGTCAAACTGACTGGATTCGTCAATTCAACACCGGATTTCGTCGACCAACCAAAGGTGATCAATGGCTGTTCGGACCTTATGGTTGCGGTATTGGGCGATGCTGGCCGCCATGCCCGCGCCGCCGTATCTGCCGCTGCCCTGCCTCTTGGTGTCGCGGTCGAAATCGAAGCGATCTTTGAGGTCAAATGATAGCCCGTGTCGCCCTGCCACCGGCATTCCTGATAACACCGATCGCGCATCGCGGATACCATTCGCTGGTTGAAGGGCGGCCTGAAAACTCGCTAGGCGCCTTTCGCGCGGCAATTGCTGCGGGTTACGGGATCGAGCTTGATGTGCAGCAGTCTGCCGATGGTCAGGCAATGGTATTTCATGATGACGATCTTGATCGCCTGACACATCGAACAGGCCCGGTCAAAAACCATAAAGCGGATGCTCTCAACTCCTTGGTGTTACGTGGCAGCGATGAACCGATCCCCACGCTCAAGCAGGTTCTGGCCCTGGTCGCAGGCCGCGTACCGCTGCTGATTGAGATCAAGGACAATCTGGGAACAATGGCCGAAACCGAAGGCCGCCTAGAACAGGCGGTTGCAGACGCTTTGGCCAACTATCGTGGGCCGGTTGCCGTTATGTCGTTCAACCCTCATGCCGTGGCTCATATGGCGCGCCTCGCTCCGGGTATTCCGCGCGGACTGACAACCGAAGCATATGATCCCGCACATAACGCCCCGATCCCGCCAGCGGTCTGTGACCGTCTTCGCGACATTCCGGACTATGATGCAACCGGGTCGACTTTCATCAGCCACCAGGCTTCCGATCTTGACCGCCCGCGCGTGGCTGCGCTCAAATCGCAGGGCGCGGTAATTCTGTGCTGGACGATCCGGTCGCCCGAGGAAGAGGCAAAGGCGCGCAAGGTCGCGCACAATATCACATTTGAAGGTTACGCTGCTGAATCAAGGGCATGAATTTCCCTATAACGGATACGCAAAAGCCTTGGGATAAGCTTTGCGGGGTCAGGCTGGAACGCCACAGAGGACATAGTCGGCTATGAGTGACGCGACCATTGAGGTCTCGGTCCTGAACGGATTGGATAGCATCGACGCCGCTGAATGGGATGCCTGCGCCTGCCCGGAAGCTGTCAACGGCCGCCCATTCGATCCCTTCACCACCCACAGGTTTCTGTATGCGATTGAAAAGTCCGGCTCAGTTGGACCTGGTACCGGCTGGCAACCGCGCCACCTCGTAGCGCGCAGCGCTGGTAAGGTCATTGGCGTGGCGCCGCTATACGCCAAGGGCAACAGTCAGGGTGAGTACATTTTTGATCACTCCTGGGCAGACGCCTGGCAGCGCGCGGGGGGGCGATACTATCCGAAATTACAGTTGGCTGTGCCATTCACGCCCGTTACCGGGCGGCGCCTTTTGACTGCCCCCGGTTGGGAAACGGTCGGACAGGCCGCGCTGATCCAGGGGGCCGTACAAATTGCCGCAGACAACAATCTCTCTTCGCTCCATATAACTTTCTGCACCGAGGCCGAAGCAAATGCCGGTACCGTAATGGGCCTGCTACACCGTGTTACGCAGCAGTTTCACTGGGAGAACCGAGGGTATTCCGATTTCAGCGCATTTCTCGACGCGCTGTCTTCGCGCAAACGCAAAACCATTCGCAAGGAACGAGAAACCGGGCAGGCCTTTGGCGGGACAATCCGGCACCTGACGGGCGACGACATTCAGCCGGAACATTGGGATGCCTTTTGGCACTTCTATCAGGACACAGGTAATCGAAAATGGGGCCGTCCCTATCTGACACGTGCCTTCTTTGACATTGCCCAGGAAACTTTGCGCGACGACGTCCTTCTGGTCTTGGCCGAACGCAGCGGCCATCCGATCGCAGGGGCGCTCAACTTCATTGGTCGTGAAACGCTTTTCGGACGCTACTGGGGGACCGCCGAAGATCATCCCTGCCTACATTTTGAAGTCTGCTATTATCAGGCAATTGACTATGCCATCTCGCACGGGCTTTCGCGGGTCGAGGCAGGTGCACAGGGCGAACACAAAATCGCTAGGGGCTACCTGCCGGTTAAAACCCATTCGCTGCACTGGATTGCCGATCTGGGTTTTCGTGATGCGGTCGCGCGCTACCTGGAGGCAGAACGTACCGCGACAGATGAGGAGATTGCGCTGTTGACCGATTATGGTCCATTTCGCAAACTCGCCGAACCAAAGTGACGCTGAAAACGCCATGACGGCGGCGCAACTCGATCAAGGGGCGATCAAATGGCCGAACTGCTTTCTGAAACGGACCGTGCCAACACCTTACCCGATTTGGGTGAAACTGGATGGGGCGCTGTGCCGGGCCGCGACGCCATCCGGAAAATCTGGAAATTCCGCAGTTTTTCCGAAGCTTGGGCGTTCATGTCCCGATGTGCTTTGGCGGCTGAAAAGCTTAACCACCACCCGGAATGGTCTAACATCTACAACGTCGTCGATGTGACGCTGACGACGCATGACTGCGACGGTCTGTCCGCGCTCGACATCACCCTGGCAAAACGAATGGACAAGTTCGCAGGCGGTGCCGAGGTGCAGAAAGACCATTCCGAACCGGTCGCCTGCCTGTGCCAGATACATTCCAGAAAGTAAGCCTAGATATGGGTCAGCAACGCCTCGCCGGTTGAAATGCTGCACTGGCCGATTTCGTCAAGGTCAAATGCCGTGACAACGCCGTCAGCAACAACCATTGCATATCGGCGAGACCTGTCAAACATGCCCGCCTTTGGGGCCGAATAACTTAACCCAAGGGCGCGGGTGAATGCGCCGTCGGCATCCGCCAATAGCGTGATCCCGGCCTTGGTTGCGCCGGTGGTTTCACCCCAATAGCGCATCACATGGGCGTCATTGACCGAGATACAAATAATCTCATCCACGCCCTTTTGGCGAAAGGCGTCAGCGTTGCGGATAAAGCTGGGCATATGGGCTGAATCGCATGTCGGC
>JAOUMG010000371.1 GCA_029881635.1 Paracoccaceae bacterium
CGCAGCACGATCTGGCCCACGCTGTCACCTTCCAGCACGACCATGTTCGTTCCGCCCTGAAGCTGCCCAAGCGGGCTGTCTGCGGAAACCAGACAGGGCGACATGCGCTGTTCCAGGCCGCGGCCCGTCATTTGCGCAACCCCAAGCAGCTTGATCCGGTAACCCATGTCGCCTGCACGGCGGATATCGTCGATTGAAATCCGGCCAATGCCTTCCAGTTCGACGGCTCCAAAGGCAACTTTGGTGCCAAATGCGATGGCCGCCAAAAGGGCCAGTTTATGGCCTGCATCAATGCCGCCGACATCCAGATTGGGGTCGGCTTCCAGATAGCCGAGCTGCCGGGCTTCCTCGAAGACCTCGGCATAGGGCAATCCCGCGCTTTCCATACGTGTCAGGATATAATTGCAGGTGCCGTTCATCACGCCCATGACGCGCGTGATCTCGTTTCCTGCAAGCCCTTCGGTCAGTGCCTTGACGACAGGGATCCCGCCGGCAACCGCGGCCTCGAAACGGATCACATGCCCTTTGGCCTCTGCCTTTTCGGCAAGGGATTGACCGTGCAGGGCCAGCATCGCCTTGTTGGCTGTCACGACATCTTTCCCGGCTGCAATGGCGGCTTCGGTGGCGTCCAGGGCGGGCCCTTCAGATCCGCCGATCAGTTCGACAAAGACATCAACATCGGCACGCTTGGCCAGCGCGACCGGGTCCGCTTCCCAGGCGTATCCCGACAGATCCGCATCGCGGTTCTTTTTGGGTGACTTTGCGGAGACGGCGGTGATGACAATCGGGCGCCCCGCACGGCGCGTCAGCATATCGGCATGGCGCTGAAGTATCTTGACGACACCGATTCCCACAGTGCCGAGACCGGCAACGCCAAGACGCAAGGGATCGGGCATAGTCAACTCCGTAAAACAGGTAGGTTTATGCGGGTGTTAGCGGGTTGCGGCGCGTCTGGCAACGTGTCTGGGGAAAAGCGTCCTAGGGCGTGGCCAGCATCAGGGCCGCGGCCCTTGCCCGCAGCGATGCGGCACGGGCATCAAGACTGTTGGCAATATCCGTTCCCGATGGCGCTTCGGCCATTGCGGTGGGCAGCTGATCGGCGGGCAAAAGGGCGGGGTAATCGGCACGCTCTGCCTCGGGGCTGATGGCCTGTTCAAGGGCAGGCGGCGTGGTGCAGCCCACCAAGCCAAATAGCAGGCCAAACCCCGCCAGCGCAACCAGTTGCCAAGGCATGAACGCGTCTTTCATTATGCAAATCTACCCTGTTCCGACCGTTACCGGCAAGCCCGCAAAACAGGTGAGGGGATTGTATTGAACGTGCGTTCATATATTCTGGATTCATGGCTCGAAAAACAGGCTCCCATTCTGAAATCACCGGCCCGCGCATCCGCAGCGCGGCATTGAAGCTATTTGCGCGACATGGATTTGCCGCCGTCTCCATGCGCCAGATTGCCGCCGAAGTCGGCGTTCAGGCGGGTGCGCTCTATCTTTACACGCCCGACAAGGAAACGCTGCTTTTTGAACTGCTTAGATCGCATATGGACGAACTTATCGCAGCCTGGCAGCGCCAGTCCGACCAGGGCGCCCCGCAGGCGCGGCTGGAGGCGTTCGTGCGATTTCATATCGCTTTTAACCTTGACCGGCCCGAGGCGGTGTTTCTGTCTTATATGGAGTTACGCAATCTTGGCCCCGAAAAGTTTGCGGTGATCGAACAGCTGCGAAAAGATTATGAAACCCAACTTGAACAGATCCTGAAGGATGGGCAGGCGGCAAAAGTTTTTGTGGCACCTGACAGCAAACTGGCCACGCTGGCGATCATTGCCATGCTGACCGGCGTTACCACATGGTACCGCGATGGCGGGCGGCTTTCGAGGCAGAAAATCGGCGATATCTACTACGATATGGTGCGCAAGGCGGTCAGCGCCTGACACGCCGGGCTTAATGCAGCGGCTTGATGAATGTTCCATTGCGCAGGTCCGCCACTGCCTGCATGAGCTCTGCCTTGGTGTTCATCACGATCGGCCCATGCCATGCAACCGGTTCCTCGATCGGAGCACCGGAGATGAGCAGGAAGCGGATACCTTTTGGCCCGGCTTGAACTGTCACTTCGTCACCGGTGCCAAAGCGGATCAGGGTGCGGTCACCGGAAAGATCACGAATATTGACCTCGGCGCCCATCACTTCCTTTTCCAATAGAACACCTTGGGGGCGTGACGCATCTGCAAAGTTTCCTGATCCCTCAAATACATAGGCAAACGCCCGGCGATAGGTGTCGATGCGGAAAGTCTTGCGGACTCCGGCAGGAACATAAACATCCAGATATTGTGGGTCAGCTGCAATCCCGTCTACAGGGCCGGACTGCCCCCAGAACGATCCGACAATCACCTTCACCCGCGTGCCGTCATCGTCGATCACTTCGGGAATGTCCGCGCCTTTTACGTCCTGATATCGGGGGGTCGTCATTTTCAGCGACGATGGCAAATTGGCCCAGAGCTGAAATCCGTGCATCTGGCCCTTGGCATTACCATTGGGCATTTCCTGATGCATGATACCCGATCCTGCCGTCATCCATTGCACGTCACCTGCGCCCAACCGGCCGGTATTCCCGAGGCTGTCGCCATGATCGACTGTTCCGGCCAGTACATAGGTAATCGTCTCGATCCCCCGATGTGGATGCCAGGGGAACCCGCGCATGTAGTCTTCGGGCCGTTCGTTGCGGAAATCATCAAAGAGCAGGAAGGGATCAAGCTCGCTTGGGTCCTGAAAGCCGAATGCGCGGTGCAGTTTGACGCCAGCCCCCTCCATTGTCGGCTGGGCGGGTCTGCGTTCCAGTATCGGGCGGATGGACATTGCCGGTCTCCTGCATGGGTGCCGGTTACAACATAGTCATTGGCCCGCTTGGGGAACAGCCCTGTCCGAAGACGATTCAGTCACAAGGGCTGTGCCGCACCGCACAGGGAAAATTCGCCCCCGCACAAAGCGGGCTTTCTTACCACCCGTACAGCCGCTATCTGTCTGCGAAACGAAGGAGGCCGTCATGGCGACAGAGCTTGCGCGAATATCACCGTCTACCTCGCGGCGAATACTGGGGACGGGAACCTTGGGGGCGTTGGGCACGCTATTGATTCTGCTGGTATTTTTCAGAACACCGCCAACGATACCGGCTGTGCTAATGTTGCTGGTTCTGGGTTTTCTGGCGCTGGGGCTGTGCGTGGCCTTTTATCGGGCAACGGTTCTTGGCCTTGTTCTGACCGAACAGGAATTGGTCGATACCTCTGGCCGGTTGCTGGCCCGCATTGAGGATATCCACCGGGTGGAGCGGGGGTTTCTTGCTTTCCGGCCCTCAAACGGTTTTTCGCTACATCTGAAAACGTCGCAGCCCCGGGCGTGGGCGCCGGGGCTGTGGTGGCGCTTTGGGCGCCGTATCGGGGTTGGCGGCGTCATATCCGGGGCCGAAGGTCGCGCGATGGCCGATCTGATCGGCGCCCTTATCGCGCGTGGAAAAGAAGGCTGGCCCAGTTAGATCGTCGGGTCGACAGTGCCGTCCGAATGAACGGTCGG
>JAOUMG010000372.1 GCA_029881635.1 Paracoccaceae bacterium
GCGGCTGGGGTAGGGCCACTGGGCACAACCGGGCACAGGTACTCTATTATCTCGCCGAAAACCTATCTGCGCGTGAGGCTGAGTTTGCCGCGCGGCTGAAATCGGCCGGTGCCCCGAACCCCGCCAGAGAGGTCGCCACCGCGATCCGCCGCGCTTTTTACTACGCGGCACAGGCCGACAAGTTTGACGGTGCGGTGCATTCGACGAAATCTGCGCATGTGACGCTGGCCATGCCCGAACCTTTCGGCGTGATGGGCATTGCCTGCCCCAATGACGCGCCGCTTCTGGGCTTTCTCAGCCTCGTGCTGCCCGCCATCGCCATGGGCAACCGCGTCGTGGCGATCCCGGCCGAAACGATGCCGCTGGCAGCGACCGATCTCTATCAGGTCTTTGATACCTCGGATCTGCCGGGCGGCGTGGTCAACATCGTCACGGGCGCGCGCGATGAACTGGTCAAGACGCTGGCGGATCATGATGATGTCGCGGCCTTGTGGTATTGCGGCGGCCCCAAAGGATCGGAGATGGTCGAAAAGGCCAGCGCCGGGAACCTCAAGACCACCTGGACCCTGCCGAACCGCGACTGGCAAGGGGCTGATGGTCAGGGCCGTGACTTTCTGTTAAGGGCAACACAAGTCAAGAATATCTGGATACCCTACGGCGAATGACAAAGCTTCAATTTCCCGCCCCGCCCCCCGTCACGCTCCCCATTCGGGACAGTGACAAAGCCTATGCTGTTGCCCGTATCTTCTGCGTCGGGCGCAACTATGCCGACCATGCGGCCGAGTTCGGCAATCAGGTCGACCGGGACATGCCGTTCTATTTCACCAAATGCCCCGTGCATATGACCCGTTCGGGCGCGCGCATTCCCTACCCGTTGGCGACCGAGAATTACCATCATGAGATGGAGTTCGCAGTGGCCATCGGCACGCCCGCCTTCCGGGTTTCCGAAGACAGGGCGATGGAGACGGTTTTTGGCTATGCCGCATCGCTCGACATGACGCGGCGCGATTTGCAGGCCAAGGCCAAGGAAGCGCGCAAACCCTGGGATATTTCCAAGGATTTCGAACATGGCGCCATTGTCGGGGCGATCACGCCCGCGGCGGATTTCGGCAAGCCGGGCCCGCAGGCCATATCGCTCTTGCTGAACGGTGAGCCCGTGCAGCGGGCACATCTGTCTGACATGGTCTGGTCGGTGCCTGCAATCATCGCGCATCTCTCGACGCTCTATCACTTGGGTCCGGGCGATCTGATCCTGACAGGCACACCTGCCGGTGTGGGGCCGGTGCGGCCCGGCGATGTGCTTTACGGTGAAATCGACGGGCTGGCCCCGGTCGAACTGACGGTCGGCCCGAAAGAGTGATCCTGCCCATGTCGAAGGCTGCAAAGGGCAGGCTTTTGGCAGATGGGCTGCGAATTGCGGCTTGGGGGTTCTTGGGTGCCACAGTGCCGTACCCGGCGCTCGCCCATGCCGCCGAACGCATGGTGCTGCAGACGCTGCCCACAGGCTATTACATTGCCGGGGCGGCGGCGACCGTGGCCATCACCGCCTTGGCCGCGGTGCTGCGGGGTGGGCTGCCGGGGTTATCATCGCACGCCCTTTTCGAACGCCCCGTTCTGATCCCCCGCGCCATGACCAGCTGGGCCGGCTGCCTTCTTCTTTTCGCGCTGATTGCTGTCGGTATGTTCGGCAGCCATGACCCGTTGGGCAACCTGTTGCCCCTGACAATCTGGATCGTGATCTGGGTAGGCCTGACCGTCGCTTGCGCGCTTTTCGGCAATATCTGGCAGGATGTGAACCCGTGGTGGGGGCCGGTCCGATGGCTGCGATTGCGTCTTGGCTGGCAGGGCCGGATCGGGTTGTCCCGTTGGGCCTTTTGGCCCGCTGTGCTGGGATATCTGGGTTTCGCGTGGTTCGAAATCGTGTCGCTGTCGCCAGACGACCCTGCGTGGTTGGCCGCGGTGGTTCTGGGCTATTGGGGCGTGATCCTGGCGCTCGCGGTGGCCGAGGGCGAAGACTGGCTGGACAGGGGCGAATTCCTTACGGTCTATTTCGGGTTCATCGCGAAAATTGCGCCCTTGTGGGCCGAACGGTCCGATGGACGGTTGCGGGTAATGGCGGGTCTGCCCGGTACCCAGGTTCTGAAGATGGCGCCATTGCCTGCCAGTGGCATCGCCTTTGTCATGCTGGTGCTGGCTTCGGTCAGTTTTGACGGGCTGGCACATACCTTCTGGTGGCTGGGGCAGGTCGGGATCAACCCGCTGGAATATCCCGGCCGGTCAGCCGTCATGGGGACCAACAGCGCCGGGTTACTGGCGCTTTGGACCATGAGCGCCGCCACCATTCTGGGGGCCATCACGCTTGGCCTGCGGCTCAATGGGTCGGGTGATCTACGCGCCTGGGCCGGGCCGCTGATGCTCGCCTTTCTGCCCATCGCGGCAGGCTATCACATCGCCCACTACCTCGTGGCGCTCCTGACCGGCGGGCAATATGTGATTGCAGCACTCAGCGACCCCCTGGGGCGGGGCTGGGATGTTTTCGGACTTGGCCCGCATTGGGTATCGTTCGGGTTTCTGACCGATCGCCAAGGCGTCCGTGCCATCTGGAACACCCAGTTCGCCATCATCCTTGGCGCGCATCTGCTGGCGGTTATTCTGAGCCTCAGACTGTCCCGCCAGGATGGCGACGAGCTTTCGGGGCTGGCCCACCTGCCGGTTACGGTGCTGATGGTGCTTTACACCAGCCTCGGCCTCTGGCTGCTTTCGACGCCCACGGCGGGGTAGCCAGTAGATGTGCCCGCACGGGCGCAGGCTGATGTTGCCTGATAGCGGGCTGTACAAATCGCCGATGTTGTGGCTGGCTGTTTCTGGGTGCTTCACGAAGGTAGCGACATGGAAATTGAACTCTGGCTCGCCTTTGTCGCCGCTTCGACGGCGCTTCTGCTTATTCCAGGCCCGACGGTGCTGCTGGTGCTGAGCTATGCGATCAGCCAGGGGCGCCGCGTTGCGGTGGCCACGGCGGCGGGGGTGGCGCTTGGCGATTTCATCGCCATGACCGCATCGCTTGCGGGGCTGGGCGCATTGGTTCTTGCCTCGGCCACGCTTTTCACCGTGCTGAAATGGGTGGGCGCTGTCTATCTCATCTATCTTGGCATCAAGCTCTTTCGCAGCGCCTCGGCCGTCACATTGGGCGACATGGTCCATGTGTCGCAAAGCTCCCCCTGGAAGGTTTTTGGCCATGCGGCGGCGGTGACGGCGCTCAACCCCAAATCCATCGTGTTCTTCATCGCCTTCGTGCCGCAGTTCATCGCAGCGCAGCAACCGCTCTTGCCGCAATTTGCGGTGTTGATCGTGACATTCGTCACCTTGGGCGCCATCAACGCTTTTGCCTATGCGGTGCTGGGCGACAGGTTGCGCCACCGCATCGCCAGCCCGACCGTGTTGGGGTGGTTTTCGCGGATAGGGGGCGGGGCGCTTGTGTCGATGGGCATAGCCACGGCGGCGTTCAGGCGATCAGCTTAAGGGAACATGC
>JAOUMG010000373.1 GCA_029881635.1 Paracoccaceae bacterium
ACTGGCTTTGCGGCGGGCGGGCGATCACGCTATTCCCCGGTTCTACCATGGTGACAATCGGGGCGCTGATCTTGCTTCTGGTTTCACTGACCCGCGCCAGAGAGACACAAGCAGCCTAACCACGATTGGTCGGGAACGGCTGGGTCGGCAGGCATCCTAATCTTGCGGATAACGGTGACTTCGAAGATGTGGCGATGCCGTATCTACTGGCATTGCCTTCGCACCACCGCTAGAACGCCCCAAGTTGGGGAGTCACTGCCATGGCTGAACACATTCGCCCGCAACCCGGGATCATGGATATCGCGCTGTACCAAAGCGGTGCGGCGCAGGTGACGGGCATGTCGGACGCCGTCAAACTGTCGTCAAATGAAAACCCGTTCGGACCTTCTGAAAAAGCCAAGGAAGCCTTTCTGCGCGCAGTGCATCAGCTTCACCGCTATCCGTCGACAGACCACGCATCCTTGCGGCAGGCCATTGGCGACGTCCACGGGCTTGACTCGGCCCGTATCATTTGCGGCACTGGATCCGATGAAATCCTTCTTCTGCTGTGTCAGGCCTATGCCGGTCACAAGGACGAAGTGATTTACACCGAACACGGGTTTCTCATGTATCCGATCTGCGCCCAGTCCGTCGGCGCGGTTCCTGTCAAGGTGGCTGAACGTGACCGCACGGTCGATGTCGATGCGATACTGGCCGCCTGCACCCCAAAAACCCGCATCGTGTTTCTGGCCAACCCGAACAACCCCACGGGCACGATGATCGGCCTGCCAGAAATAGCCCGTCTGGCCGACGGCCTGCCCAAACGCGCCATCCTCGTTCTCGATGGGGCCTATGCCGAATATGTCGAAGGCTATGATGGCGGCGCCCAGCTTGCGACGACTAGGCCCAACGTTTTCATGACGCGGACATTTTCCAAGATATACGGCCTTGGTGGTTTGCGGATCGGTTGGGGTTACGGGTCGCAAGCCGTCATCGATGTCCTTAACCGGATCAGAAATCCCTTCAACCTGTCTGCTGCGCAAATTGGTGCAGCCGAAGCTGCGGTGCGTGATCGTGACTATGTGGTACGCTGCCGCGAAGATAACGCGCGCATGCGTAGTTGGTTGGCTGATGCGCTTGCTGAACGGGGTGTGCCGTCAGACACCTCCACCGCCAATTTTATCCTCGCCCGTTTCGCGAGCGAGGCGGAGGCCGTCGCCTGCGACGAGTTTCTGCAAAGCAAAGGCTTGATCGTCCGTCGCGTTGCGGCCTACGGCCTGCCGCATTGCCTGCGCATAACGGTTGGCGACGAATCCGCGTGCCGCCGTGTTTCCCATGCCATCGGTCAGTTCAAAGGGCAAATGTAATGGCTCAGATCTATAACCGCGTCGCGTTGCTAGGGCTTGGGTTAATTGCCTCGTCCATGGGGCATGCGATGAAGAAATGGGGTCTCGCGGGGAACATCGCCGGCCATGCCAAGACAGAGGAGAGTCGCGCCGCTGCGCTGGAACTGGGATTCTGTGACGAGGTGTTTGCCACCGCAGCGGAAGCGGTCAAAAACGCCGATCTGGTCGTGCTGGCCGTCCCGGTGGGCGTCATGGGCGCTGTCGCAGCCGAAATTGCCCCGCATCTGAAGTCAGGCGCGACTGTGACCGATGTCGGATCGGTCAAACAGGCGGTGATCGAGGCTGTCGCCCCCCACATGCCCGAGGGCGTGCACTTCATCCCCGGCCATCCCCTGGCTGGGACAGAGCATTCCGGCCCACGCTCCGGCTTTGCCACGCTTTTCGAAAACCGCTGGACACTGCTGGTTCCCGGCAATGCGGATGCCGGGGCGGTGGACAGGTTGCGCAAGCTTTGGGAAGGCATGCAGGCGAATGTGGAAATGATGGAGGCCGAGCACCATGATCTGGTGCTTGCCGTCACCAGCCATACACCGCACCTGATTGCCTATACGATGGTCGGTGTGGCTGATCACCTCCGCCGCGTGACGGAGAGCGAAATCATCAAATATTCCGCAGCGGGTTTTCGCGATTTTACCCGCATCGCCGCGTCCGATCCGACAATGTGGCGCGATGTGTTTCTGACCAACAAGGATGCAACGCTGGATATCCTGGGCCGGTTCACCGAAGAATTGCTTGCGCTTCAACGCGCCATCCGCATCGGTGATGGGCAGCATCTGTTCGATTATTTTACCCGTACACGTGCCATTCGCCGTAGCATCATTGAGGCCGGACAGGATACAGCGGCCCCGGATTTCGGCCGCGTGAATCCGGACGGGTCGTGATCAGGCGCACAGTCGTACCCCTGATCTGCTGGATCGCGATCACGACGGGGGCTGCGGCCAATGCGCCGGAAAGCTCTCCGCGTCCGCAATTGCGTCCGGCAGCAAAACTGATCCAGCCTTTGCCGTCGGAAACCGTCACGAAACGGCCCAGACTTCGGCCCGGTAGTACTTCGGCGCATATTCCATTTGGCGGGACGACAGCACCCTCAGGCCTGCGCCCAAAATCACGGCCAACGGCAGCGCAGCGCCCGCGGGTCATCGTGCAAAAGGCGTTTGTCACCCGGACTGCCCCGCTGATGGCGTCAGTCCGACCACCCGCGCGGCCTGAAAACCTGCGCCGTCTGTCTCAGGCTGTCGTCTTTCGTACCCAACCCGTTCCAGAGGCGACAACTGGCCGCAAGGGATCGGTCTGTGGCGATCAGCAAATTCGCGGCACCAAAATTCCCACAATCAGGGCAAAACTCGCAGGCTGCGGGCTGAAGGACGGTGTAGAGGTCACCTCGGTTGCGGGTGTCGCTCTCTCCACCCCCGCGTCGATGGATTGCACCACCGCGCGCGCACTGAAGACCTGGGTTGAAGGTGGCGTCAAACCGGCCATCGGAAGGCTGGGCGGCGGGGTGGCTAAGCTGAAGGTGGCTGCTGGCTATTCCTGCCGGACCCGCAACAACCAGCAGGGTGCGCGTGTCAGCGAACACGGGCGTGGGCGCGCCATTGATATTTCGGCGATCATTCTGGCCAATGGCACCGCCATCACAGTGCTGAAGGGTTGGGGGTCAGGCCAGCATGGCAAGGCATTGAAAAAGGTGCGCAAGGCGGCTTGCGGACCCTTCAACACCGTGCTTGGGCCCGGATCGGATGCGCATCACCGCGATCACTTCCATCTGGATACGGCGCGTGGACGGGGGCCCTACTGCCGTTAAACTTCGTCAACCCCGGATACTCAGAAACTGGGGGCAGGACCCAAGGGTAACGGACCCAGGCTCATCCGACCCCCAGCAAAGACCAAAGGCAGTTCCAGCATCTCCGGGTCGCCGGATGACTGCGCCAGTTGCCCCAGTGCGCTTTCAACGGTCACCGCGAATTCGCTTCGCACCAGGCCAAGACCGATTGCAGTTGCCAGAAGGTCGCGCCAGTTGGCGACGCGCAGCGCAATACGACCCTCTGGCTGGCCTGCGGCATTGATTGCCAGCGCACCATCGCCGCGCAACCGGGCATTGCCCCAATCCAACTCAAGCGCCCGGACATCCATGGCAAGCACACGC
>JAOUMG010000374.1 GCA_029881635.1 Paracoccaceae bacterium
AACGATGAAATGGGCAAACGATGCGCCAAGCAGGAACAATGCCGGCGAGGCAATGATGAAGGGCAAGAAGGCGTTTTTTTCGTTTCGGTACAGGCCCGGCGCCACGAAACGCCACATCTGATAGGCGATGACCGGAAATGACAGCATCAGCCCGCCGACCACAGAAACCCTGATCAGGGTAAAGAAATATTCCTGCGGCGCGGTATACTGCATCACCGGATTGGGGTTTCCCAGATCGCGCATGGTTTGTTCAATCGGCATCAGCAGGAAATCGAGGATCGCCCCGCCAACGGTGAAACATAAGACCATTCCCACCAGAAACGCCGCGACCGACCAGATCAGCCGATTGCGCAGTTCTGCAAGGTGTTCGATAAGCGGTGCGGTTGTATCTTCGATGTCATCCGTGCTCATGCGTCACCCTTCTTCTTGGGTGATGGCTTTTTCGCTGGCGCCTTTGCGGGCGCTGCCGATTTGGCCGGGGCCGGTTTTGACGCTTTGGGTTTCGATGCCGCTGGCTTGGCCGGTTTCGTCACGCTGGGTTTCTTGGCAGGTGTGGCGACAGGATTGGCCGTTTCCGGCTTTGCATCGGGCCCGGATGCTTTTGTCGCAGTTCGTGCCGCGGCTTCTGCCGCTTTCTTGTCTGCCAACGCCTGGGTTGCCGGACCCTTGGGTGTTGTCGACGGTTTGCCAGGTTGCCACTTTTCAAATTTCGAGGCTGCCTGATCCAGCGCATCAAGGCCGAGGCTCTTCTTCGATGTCATTTTCTTGAGATCAGCGGCGGTATCGGCCACACCAGATTCGCGCGCGGCATCGTCCATGGCGCGCTGAAACTCGCGGCCCATGCTGCGCGCCTTGGCAGTGAAACGCCCCAAAGTACGGAACATGCCAGGCAGGTCTTTTGGGCCGATCACGATCAGCGACACAATGCCGATCAGCAGCAACTCGCTCCAGCCGATATCAAACATGATGCGGTGCCCCGGCTATGCGAAAAACAGGATCAAACCTTGTCTTTCTCGGGCTTCGGGGTCACATCGCGGGCCGCCTCAACTGCGTCCTTCTCGATTTCTTCGGAGCCGTCTTTGACCCCTTTCTTGAAGGCGGTGATGCCTTTTCCAACTTCGCCCATCAAGGACGATACCTTTCCACGACCGAAAAGCACCAAGACCACGACTGCGATCAGCAGCAGTCCCGGGATGCCGATATTGTTCAACATGTTCTTCTCCCCATGGGCGTTGGCAGACACGCCCGTTTGTTTGTCTTCCTCATTTATTCACTTCCCCAGCGCACTTCAAACCCCTTTCGAAAAAAGATGGGTATCTGGGGCGACGGGCCGCTTAAGATCTTTCGACTTTAACTTGCGCCATTCGGCATCACAATTCCCGTTCTGACCAACAGTGAGGGCTGCGAATTGCGATTCATGCCTAGGTCGAAACGCCCGGGCCAGAAAAGCTCTCATGCTTCAAGCCCCGCCCCGCTTCACGTGGAAAGACAAAACAGCGATCACGGCGGATCATCAGCCACATTGGTGTCCCCGGTTTGGGCAGGAAAACACCGGGCACCGTAGCGGTCAACATCTGGCCGCCGAAATCCATCCTGAATTCCACCAGGCTTTCGCGCCCCAAAAACCGGGACCGCGCCACATGACCGCGCGCCGGTGTGCCATCGACAGCGGTCGGATTGGGGCCGCGCCCTGCCCTGTCAAAGTCAATTTTCAGATGCTGCGGACGAATGACGATATCAACCTCTGTCTCATCCGGAAGGCCCGGGGTCAGAAACTCGCCAAAGGGCGTCGCAGTCAAAGCGCCTTTTACTTTGCTGTGCAAAACATTGATATCGGAAAAGAAAGCGGCCGTTGCCTGATCGATGGGTGCGTTATAAAGATTATAGGGCGCCCCTTGCTGAACTATGGCGCCATCGCGCATCAGCGCAATCTCATCCGCCATACGCATTGCTTCGTGCGGTTCGTGTGTAACCAGCAAAACTGCCGCACCCTCTTCTTTCAAGAGTCCGAGCGTATCATCCCGAATGCCATCGCGCAGACGTTCGTCGAGACCCGAAAACGGTTCATCCATCAGCAATATCCGCGGACGCGGCGCCAATGCCCGCACCAAAGCCACCCGCTGTTGTTCACCACCGGACAATTCATGCGGAAACTTGTGGCTGAACCCCGAAAGCGCCACCCTCTCCAACAGTTCATCCACCCGTTTTTTTCGCGCTTCGGCACCATCGGCCAAACCAAAGGCCACGTTGTCAGCAACTGACAGATGCGGAAAAAGCGCAAAATCCTGAAACATGAGACCGATCGAGCGGCGTTCGGGGGGCACCCGGAAAACCGTGTCGCAGACGAGTTTGCCATCGACATAGATACTACCGGAATCCTGCATATCCACGCCGGCAATCATCCGAAGGGTCGTTGACTTGCCACAACCCGAAGGGCCAAGCAGGCAGGTGACCTGCCCCGCAGGAATTGTCAGGGACAGATCACGCACAACCGTCCGCCCTTCGAAGCGGCGCACAAGGTTTCGCACCTCAAGCCGTGGTATCGTATCGCCCAATTGACGGTCCCGCTGCTAATGTCCGATTAATTTCGTCGGACTTTAGGGGGATAGCAGCCCCGGATCAGTCTCGCAAGCGGGCAGATCATAGGGTCGAATTCATTGCCCCGCCGTCAAGCAGGATGTTCTGGCCAACAATGAAACCGGCATGTGCTGAACAAAGGAAGGCGCATGTCGCGCCGAATTCGGCCGCAGTACCATAGCGCCGCACCGGAATCGTGGCTGACCTTTCTGCGACCGCTTGCTCAATTGTGATGCCCTTGGCCTTGGCCACACCGCCATCAAGCGACACGGCCCGATCCGTGGCATGTATCCCCGGCAAGAGATTGTTGATGGTCACGCCATGCGGTGCAACCTGCCGCGAAGTACCCGCAACATACCCCGTCAGCCCCGCCCGCGCCGCATTCGAAAGACCGAGCTGTGCAATCGGCGATTTGACCGACTGAGAGGTTATGTTGACGACACGTCCCCAGCCCTTTTCGATCATTCCCGGCAGCAACGCTTTCATCAGGGCGATTGGCGTCAGCATGTTGGCGTCAATCGCACGGATGAAATCCTCGCGGTCCCAGTCCGACCACATGCCGGGGGGTGGGCCACCTGCGTTGGTTACCAGAATATCCACGCCGTCCGCCGCCTTCAGTACGGCCGCACGGCCGTTTTCACTGGTGATATCTGCGGCGACCTCGGTCACATTGACACCATACGCCTTGCGAATCGCGGCAGCAGTTGCCGCCAGCGCCTCGGCGCCGCGACTGTTGATGACAAGGTCGACCCCCGCCGCGGCCAACGCTTCTGCACATCCCCGGCCCAACCCCTTGGAGGACGCACATACCAGTGCCCGCTTACCACGAATTTCCAGATCCATCACTCACCCTTCCTGTTTTCGGCCATAGAATAGCGAAACAGGAAGGATGCACCAGCTTGGAAACGGGCGTTTTGCCGTTCTTCACAGCAACGCGGCCCAACTCAAA
>JAOUMG010000375.1 GCA_029881635.1 Paracoccaceae bacterium
CCAAATGCCCGAGCGTGGCCTTTTGGCCAATCAGCCTCAACTCTACTGTGTAATCATCCGCACCAAGACCCATTTGCGCTTTGATCTTTGCATGACAGCGGCGGCTGATATCTTCTGTCCAGGCGACTGCGTTTTCAACATACCGCCGGTCGCGCAGCAGCGTCAGTCCAACGCATTGGTACCCCGATATCCGCGCTCCTTCGAGTTTAACGGTGTATGGGCCAGGAACCCATTCCGATCCTTCTACGCGCACCTGTCTGTCATCGATTGCGACATATGTTGCGGCGGTCACATCCAGATGGCCACCGGGCTCATAAAGAATGAAGGGATCGGTGTTTTCATAAAGCATGTGGGCAGACACGGTATAGGGTGTCGCCCGCGTTCCTGCACCAAGGGGGGTGAAAGTGAACCCCGTTTCGTCAAAGTCGATCATGATGGTGCCGGTCGCAGGTTGCGTCGTGGCAAGCGCCCCGCATTCGCCCACCTTTGCGCCATGCCAGGCTGCCCCCGCATGGCAACCGCGCATCAGTGGCAGGGCAGCAATTATCGCGGTGTCCGTCGTGCGTCCGGCAATGATGATATCAGCGCCCGTATCCAACGCCGCAGCAATTTGTTCAGCCCCCGCCAACGCTACGATGTTGGTGCAGCTCTGCACGATTTCGAGACTTATTTCCGGCGCTGCTGGAAGGGGTGTGATGCGACCCGCTTTCAACGCGTTGGCAACGATTTGAGGTGATTGGCCAGAGTAAAGCCGGGTTACCTTCAGGCTTTGGCCCAACTCTGCCGCGATTTCGCATGTGATGTCGAATAACCAGTCAACGGCGCTATCAGATCCACAGGTTCCACTAGTGC
The DNA here is from genome assembly GCA_029881635.1 of Paracoccaceae bacterium. Taxonomy (GTDB): domain Bacteria; phylum Pseudomonadota; class Alphaproteobacteria; order Rhodobacterales; family Rhodobacteraceae; genus Albidovulum. The sequence continues at coordinate 853 of JAOUMG010000375.1, forward strand.
CGATCACCAGCGGAACGCCCGCTTTGGCCCGTGCCCGCATCAGTTGCCGCCACTCGGCCTTGGTTGTCGCGCGGGAGTATTTGGAAACGCCCCGCCCCAGATAGGACGGGCCGCTGTCGGTTGAACCGCCATCCACAGCGATGATGTCCGGCGATGCCGCCGCGCCGTTGCTTAGTGCGTCCGGGTCAAAGCCCAACCCGAGCGCTCCATTGGGAACAAGAACACGGACCTTTGGCATCAGTCCACCAGGTTATCTGCGTCGCGTATTTCCGGGCTTTTCAACAAACCACGCAGGAACATCGGCGCGATAAATCCTAGAATTGCCGCGATCCAAAGCCCGATCGATATCGGTGACGCTATCAGATAGGTCCAGTCACCCGATGAAAGAACCATGGCTTTGCGCAGACTATCTTCCATGTGATTGCCAAGCAGAATGCCCAGGATAACCGGAACAGTCGGTATATCCAGCTTGCGCAAGACATAGCCCAGCACCCCGAAGGCCACCATCAGAAGCAGGTCGAAATAGCTGCCTGTCAGTGAATAGATGCCCACGAATGAAACCATCGTAACCCCCGGCATCAAGATGCCTGGCGGCACCTGAAGGACCCGCACGAATATCTTCACCATCGGCACGTTCATGACTAACAGCACGACGTTGGCGATGACCAGTGAGGCAATCAACCCCCAAACCACCTCTGGCCGGTCGACAAACAGCGTCGGGCCGGGCGTGATGTTCAGGGTCATCAGCACCGCCAGCAAAACGGCTGTCGTGCCCGATCCTGGCACACCCAGTGTCAGCATCGGCACCAAGGCGCCCCCTGCCGCGGCGTTGTTGCCGGCCTCAGGGGCGGCCACACCGCGCGGGTCACCGGACCCGAACTTGCCCGATTTGCCCACAATTGCCTTTTCACTGGTATAGGCCAGAAAACTGCCAAGCGACGCGCCCGCACCGGGCAGAACGCCCGCAATGAACCCCACAACGGAACATCGCAACATCACCCAGCGAGAGGCGAAAATATCGGCAAACGGAATGGTAACCTTATCCAGTTTGACCCCGACTGCGCTGTTCTTGCCGTGGCTTTCGATAAAGAAAAATACTTCGGCAATGGCGAAAAGGCCGACGATGGCAACCAGGAAATCAATTCCGTCCATCAGATGCAGCATGCCAAAGGTAAACCGCGGCAGACCGGAAATATTGCTAAGTCCGATCATCGCAATGCCAAGCCCGATACAGGCAGCAAGTGCAGCCTTGGCCTGATTTTTGGACGACACGCCCCCGAGGGTACAAAACGCCAGCATATAGAGTGCAAAGTATTCAGCGGGGCCGAACTTGTAGGCCACCTGCGCCAACATGGGTGCCAGCAGCATGACACCAACCGTGGCCAGAATTCCGCCCACGAAACTGGCAACCCCTGAAATTACCAGCGCATCACCTGCACGGCCCTGTTTTGCCATCGGGTAGCCATCAAGCGTGGTCATCAGCGCGGGCTCATCCCCCGGTATGTTCAACAAGATCGAGCTGATCCGCCCGCCATACATGCAGCCATAGTAGACCGATGTCAGGAGCACCAAGGCCTGCGTCGCATCAAGCCCCAGCGTGAAGGCGAGAGGTATCAGAATCGCCACACCATTGGTCGGCCCCAATCCCGGCAAAGCGCCGATGATGGTGCCCATAAAACAGCCCGCCACCGCCAGCATCAGCGTGTACGGGCTGAGCGCTACGGAAAAACCGAGCGCCAGATTTGCTAAAAGATCCATCCCCGTGCGGCCCCCTAGCCGACAAGCGACTTGGGCAGGGCGACAAGCCCGAGGCCAAGGCCGTATTTAAACATGATGTATAGTCCTACAGACAGGCCTAACCCGGTCAGCAAAGACGGGATCCTGCGCGGCTCTATCTGATAGCTCAGTATCGCTGCAACAACCGCGGTCGGCAGCAAAAATCCCATGGGTTTCAAGGCGTAAGCATAGGCCACCAAGGCCCCAAGCGCGATGGCCAGTTGCAGCAATGTTTTACCCTTTGGCCATTCCGGGCTTTCATCGGGACGCAAAATCATGACCAACCCCGACAAGATCGACACAACGCCAACAATGATCGGAAAAAGCTTCGGACCCACCGGATCCGACAAAAAACTGGCCTGAATCTGGAGGGCGCTGGCGATATACGCCAGCGCTACCATGATCACGACCAGACCAAAGATCCGGTCAGAAGCCATTACTGAATGACCCCGATCTCTTTTGACAGCAACACGGTTTCAGCAACCACATTGTCGATCCAACCCTGAAAATCGGCCCCGACTTTGGTAAAGGGTGCCAGACCGTTGTCCACCATTGCCTGCTTCCACTCGGCGCTGTCAGCAACAGCTTGCAGCTTGGCAGCCCAGGCATTGAACTGATCGTCGGAAATGCCCTTGGGCACATAGAGACCACGCCAGTTCACGGCGACCACGTCAAAGCCCTGTTCGCGGGCAGTCGGGATATCTTCAAAGCCCGGCACGCGCTCTTCGGTCAGCACGGCCAAAACGCGCACGTCGCCCGATTTGATGAACCCGACAATTTCCGACATGTCGCCAGTCATGGCTTGGGTAAAGCCACCAATGGTCTGCGTCACAGCATCCGCACCGCCATCAACGCCAATGTATTTTATCGCCTTGATATCGGTGAAACCTGCGGCTT
>JAOUMG010000376.1 GCA_029881635.1 Paracoccaceae bacterium
TGGCCAATTACATGTTGACCGAACTTGCCAATCTTCCTTTCGAAACGGCTGCCAGCATCGCTGCCAAGACCCAAGTCAGTGAGCCAACCGTTGGCCGGTTCTGTAGAACGATCGGCTATGAGGGGTTCAAGGATCTCAAGCGGAGCCTGCGCAACGATATGGGTGACGGCCCCTGGCTTATTGGGGATCGGTTACGTGATCTTCAAGCGCGTACCAAGGCCGGCGAAGATCAACTGGGCCGTGGCCTTGAACTGGAAATGGCCGCACTTGTTGCCGTCTACGAGGCTGCACACAGTGCCGAATGGGATATTGTGGTCAAGCGCCTGGCCAAGGCAAAGACAGTTTACGCGTGCGGATTTCAAACTGAACGCGGCATGGCACAGATATTTGTCAACCAGCTGCAATATCTGCGCGACGGTGTTCATCTTCTTGATCCGGCGAGCGGTAATTATGCCGAGGTACTGGCAACGCAGGACACCGACACCGCGCTCGTGATTTTCGAGGCCCGCCGTTATTCGCGTCACGCGCAGTTGCTGGCCGCCGATGCCAAAGCAGCCGGTATCCCCGTCACGCTGATTACTGACCCTTATTGCGATTGGGGCCATGACGTTGCTACCGAAATTTTCGTCGTGCCGACCTCTTTCAACCTGTTTTGGGAATCCACCGCTCAGATGGCCAGTCTTGCCAATCTGCTGGTCAACGGCGTGTTTTTGGAATTGGGGCCTGCGGTCGAGGAGCGGATGAACAAGATCGCCCGGCTTTATAGCCGCTTTACGGGTCACGTCGGTGACCCTGCCGCTGTGCGAACAGCGGCCACCAAGAAGACCTGACACGCCTTTTCAACTAACAAAGGAACGCCACCATGCGATATTCGACCAAGTTCAAGCTTCTTGCAGGATCGGCTCTCGTAACAGCCGCATTCCTTTCAACCAACGCGGCGATCGCGCAGGAAATGACAATCGCCTTTGCATCCAACGAATTGGGCGCGACTTCCTATGACCCGATCCGCTCCAGCAACCTCAACACCGCGACTTCGATGATCTATGATCGCTTGGTCGAACAGGACGCCGACCAGTCATACCACCCGCATCTTGCCACATCCTGGGAAGAATCAGATGACGGAATGGAATGGGTTTTCCACCTCAAGAACGGCGTCACTTTCCATGATGGCACGCCGTTCAACGCCCAGACAGTCGCCGACTGGATCCCCGATTTTCTGGAGACCGAGAACGCCTATCTGACTGCCGCAATCGCTTCGGTTGAAGTCATTGACGATCTGACGGTCAAGTTTGTGATGGAACGTCCCGAACCGGCCTTGCTGTACAACCTCGCCAGCGCCTTCATGGGCATCCCCGGTCAGAAAGCCTATGACGAATTGGGCGAAAACTACGGTGTCACCGGTGCAGTAGGGACGGGGCCGTTCAAGTTCGGATCGTTCGACATTGGCTTGGAAACGGTTCTGCTGCGTAACGACGATTACGCCTGGGCCTCGGTTCTGTCAGAAAATCAGGGCGCGCCGCTTGTCGCGCAGGTGACATTCCGCGAGATCCCTGACCAATCGACCGCATTCCTTGAACTCAAGACCGGTGGCGTGGACCTGCTGCTGGGTGTTCCGACGGATTTCCTGGAAATCCTGGCGGCTGAGCCGAATATCAAGATCATTCAGGCACCGGGAACCGGCATCGTGTACATGCCGATCAATGTCACCTCGGCCCCATTTGACAATCCACTGGTCCGCGAAGCGACCGGACTTGCGATTGATCAGGAAGGCATCGTTGCTTCTGTTTACAACGGCGTTGGTGCGCCCGCGCACAACTTCCTTATCTCGTCCTTGCCGGAAGCCAATGTGGCAGCCGGCCTGAACGTCAGTTTCGACGCGGCACGTGCCGGAGCGTTGCTGGACGAAGCCGGCTGGATGATGGGTGCTGATGGCGTTCGCGCCAAGGACGGCATGCCGCTTGAGGTCAAGCTGTTCACCGAAAACGCATCCGAGTTTACGCGGTTGACGCAGGTCGTGCAGGCGCAATTGGCGGCCGTCGGTATGAAGGGGGATATCACCGTCTTTGACAGTTCGACCATCCGCGACGAATACAAGGCCGATCGTCACCAGTTGGCCGTGCGCAGCTACGACTGGAACAATTCGGATATTCTGGATTGGTTTTTCTCGGGCGAACGGCTGGGTTACCCCAACGTGTCAATGTGGAATGACCCCGAAGGCGAGCGTCTGAACAAAATCGCTATGACCGAAAGCGCGACGTCGGCTCAGCGGATCACCAACTTTACCGCCTATCACGAATACATTCTTAGCCAGCACCTGTTTGTGCCTATCTATCAACCGACCAAGAACATTGCCTACAATTCCGAAAAGGTGGGTGTACCCGATACGATCCGCGGGACGCGGTTCCGTTCGCAAACGCTTGTCGACATCGTCGTCAACTAGTGACCCGCTGCATGGCGCCCTTGTCGGGCGCCATGTGGCACCTAGCTCGGAAAGGGGGTCGACATGCTGTTGCGATACGGTTTCCAACGCTTGCTGATGACGATCCCTGTTTCGATCGCGATCTCGATCGTGATCTTCATGATCGTGCGGCTACTGCCCGGCGATCCGATCGACAATCTTATTCGCGTCGGTTCTTCACCCGAAGCGCGCGCGCAGTTGATTGCCAAATATGGCCTCGATCAGTCGCAGATTTCGCAATATTTCAACTGGGTCGGGTCAATGTTTCGTGGCGATTTTGGCGACGCCATTGTGCTGCGCCGCCCTGTAGCGGACCTGATCGCGCAAAACCTGCCCTATTCATTGACACTGGGTGCGCTTGCGTTCCTGTTTTCGTCGGTCTTCGGCATGATCCTTGGCACCGTTTCGGCGATGACTCGTAACCGCTTCGTCGAACGCTTCGTGCGCGGATTTATTCTGCTGGGATCCACTGTTCCGGGGTTTTGGCTGGCGCTTTTGTTGATCTTGCTGTTTTCCGTGCATCTGCGCTGGTTTCCGGTTTCGGGCGCGGCTGGATGGGAAAGCCTTGTTTTACCCGTCGTCACCATCGGCTTTGGCGGCATCGCTCTGGTGGCCCGTGTTACCCGCGTCGCGCTTATGGATGTGGGGCGCGAAGATTTCGTGACGTTGCTGCATGCCAAGGGTCTGTCGCGTGGTGCTATTCTTTGGCGGCACTTGCTGCCCCACGCGATGCTGCCGGTAGTCACGATTCTGGCCCTGCGGATCGGATGGATTCTAGGTGGGGCCGTCACGGTCGAATTCGTCTTTGGCCGCCCCGGCCTGGGGTCGTTGCTGATCCGCGCCTTAGGGCAGCGCGACTATCCAGTCGTGCAGGGCTGCCTGTTGATGCTGGCACTTGCCGTGATGATTGGCACCCTGATTGGCGATGTGGCGCAGGCGGCGATGGATCCGCGTATCCGAGAGGCAAAATCATGACCACCCGTACCTTCGCCGGACGTTCGTTCGATGCCTTCGCGAGTATGAGTATTGGCCGCGCCTTCGCATCACTTGTGGGCA
>JAOUMG010000378.1 GCA_029881635.1 Paracoccaceae bacterium
CGTGAAGGTTCATGCCGGTGCGCCTGTCATCGAACACGGTATGGTCGAACAGGATTTCAAAGACCTCGCCGATGCGGGCGTTCGGCTTTTGGGTGAGGTCGGGCTCGGCTCGGTCAAGGATGGCAAGACGGCGCGGCAGATGGTCGACTGGGCGCGTAAATACGGCATTCAGAGCACCATCCACACCGGCGGCCCCTCCATCCCCGGCTCGGGTCTCATCGACGCCGATATGGTACTGGAAACCGGCGCCGATGTGGTCGGCCACATCAACGGCGGCCATTCGGCGTTGCCCGATGATCAGATCATCTGCCTTTGTGAAAGCTGCTCCAAAGGGCTGGAGATTGTTCACAACGGTAACGAACGCGCCGCCGTTCTCACGCTCAACACCGCGCGCGAGTTGAAAAAACTCGACCAGATCATCCTGGGGACTGACGGCCCCGCCGGATCGGGTGTTCAGCCTTTGGGCATCATCCGGATGGTGGCGATGCTGTCTGCCTTCGGCAACGTGCCTGCCGAACTGGCCTTTTGTTTTGCCACCGGCAACACCGCGCGCCAACGTGACCTTGACACCGGTCTGATCGAGGCGGGATATGCGGCAGATTTCGTCCTGATGGATCAGGCCCAGCATTCACCCGGAAAATCACTGCTGGAATCGGTTCGCCAAGGCAACCTGCCTGGCATCGGCATGACCATAATAGACGGTAGGATCACGTCTGAACGCAGCCGGAACACACCACCTGCGATGCAGCTGCCGCAGGTGGTGGCGAAATAGAAACCTGTTGCTTACAGTGTATTTAGAAGCAGGGTCTGAAACCGCCCGGCAACGTTGATAAGTTATCACCAGTATTCTTCGCAACGCCCTTTAACCGGGCCAATCGGCACTGCGTTTTTACGTCCTTCGGTCATCATCATCACCGAAATCGACTTGTCAGAAAACCTATAGGTATAAGTAATATTCATTGTACCAAAAAACGGAGCACTGTCTGTATAGTGCAATTGCAGCGTCGTTCCGTTGTTTTCTACTGTGCCGGATTTGCCTGTCTCTTCGACATTCGATTCACTGCCCCTGATCAGATGCGTCGCTTTCGGGGGCACACGGCTCTTGATATCCAACCTTAAATCCGAACCAGCGGAAACATTAATCCCGGTCACTTTCCCCTGCCTGTAATCCGTAATCTGGCAAACCAGTTTCAGGTCTGCGTGGGCGGGGAAAGTGGTAAGAAAAAATGCAACAGTTCCGCAAACCAACAATCTCAAACTCATTTACAACCCGCCCTGTGGCACTTCACTACCGAAGCGCGATTATCCTGAGCCAAAGCTGCCGCATTTCGCGAGGCGCCGTCAATGCTCTTGATTAGAAAAGAGGATGGAGAGCAAGGCAAAATTGTCGCCGAATAGACGGGCATCCTACCAAAGCAAAGTGGCTCCATAATTGGCCGTGACCTTGATCGCGGCGGAAGAACGCGTCCAGCTGCTTCGCCACGGGTCTTGTCTGTACATAAGTGCCGCAGAATCTCCGGTCTATCGACGATCGGGTAATCGTCTTGCCTCTCCCTCAAAACCGGCGTGGACTTAGCCCGGACTGGAACCATGAAACGAAGCTTTCCATCGAAAAAACCGGCACCCCGGCAGCAGCGCGGATATCGGCGGCATAGGGGATCATGTTCGTGCATTCCAGAACGATCGCCCCAAGATCGGGATGGGCCTCTTTCAACTTGACCGCGGCACCGACATTATCCGCCCGTGCGGCCTCGATATCGAGGGCCAGCTCGTCTCCAAGGATAACGCGCGTGAATTCCGTCCCGCCCTCGGTCGACCCAATCGGCGTCCCCGCCGGCACGCCCGCCTTTTCCAGATGCGCGGCCGTCAGACTGGAGGCAGAGATCGTCAGGATCCCCGTCCGCTTGCCCGGCGGCAGGATCCTATTGACCATCGATACCTGCATCAGCGAAGAGGCAACCACCGGCACCCCCACGGCTGCAGCAAGCTCTGCCTGAAAAAGCGAAAGAAACCCGCAATTCGTCGTGATCCCATCTGCCCCATCGGCCACGAGCCCCCGCGCTGCGTCGACAAAGGCATCCAGCAACCCCGGTGCACCCTGGCGGACCACCTTGTCAGGTGACGCCCCCCGCACCACCCGGTAATGCACCGGAAACGGCCAGGTCAGCGCATTGCCCATGTCGCCGATGATCCGGGGAAACCGCGCCTCAAGCATCAGAATGCCGACCGCTGCCCCGTAAACTGCCTTACCGCCTGTGGCAATCATCCTGATCTCCGCTCTTTTTCAGTTTGCCCCTTGGCAAAGCTTGACACATGCAACTGGCCGCCAGCAACATACATCGTTCAGCAAGGAAGGAATTAGCCCGATATGAGCGTCCCAAACCACCTGACAGGAGCAGAGGCGCTCGTTCGTATGCTGGAGGCCTACAAGGTCCGCCATATCTTTGGCCTCTGCGGTGATACGACCTTGCCCTTTTATGATGCCATGGCCCGGATGAAACCAGCCATCCATCACATCCTGACCCGCGATGAACGCCATGCAGGCTACATGGCCGATGGCTATGCGCGTGTAACCGGAACGCCCGGTATCTGCGAAGGCCCATCGGGTGGCGGGGCAACCTATATCCTGCCGGGATTGGTTGAGGCCAATGAAAGCTCGGTGCCGATCCTGGCCATAACGACCGATGTTGCGACCACGTCACGCGGCCGCTATCCGCTGACGGAACTGGACCAGGTGGCACTGTTTCGACCGCTTACCAAATGGAACGGCACACTCGATCAACCGGCGGCATTGCCCGCGATGATCCGCAAGGCATTTCGAGCTATGGCAACCGGGCGGCCGGGGGCGGTTCATCTGGCATTGCCCTTTGATACCCAAAAAGCGGCCGTAGACGAGTCGGACATCTGGGCCGACCCGCGTCACTGTCAGTTTCCTGCCGAACGCGCCGCACCTGATCCCGACGCCGTCGCGGAAGCGGTCAAACTGTTGCTTTCCGCGCAGAATGCTGTGGTGATCTGCGGTGGCGGACCGGTCCTGTCCGGGGCCGAGGCCGCACTTGGCAAACTTGCCGCGCGTCTCGATCTGCCGGTTGCCACCACCGTTTCAGGTCAGGGTGCGATTGCTGAGATTGATCCGCAGGCTGTGGGTGTCGTCGGCACGAATGGCGGATCAGCTGGCAGCCGTGCCGTCGTAGAAGAGGCAGACCTTGTCCTATTCATCGGTTGCCGCGCTGGATCGGTCACCACTGAACGCTGGCGATCCCCAAAACCCGGCGTCCCGGTCATCCATATCGACAGTGACCCGATGGTCATCGGGGCAAATTATCCGACTGCAGTTTCAATTGCTGCCGATGCAAAGCTGGCCCTTGAGGCATTGGTCGCAGCGCTCGAAACGGAAATAACCGAACGGGGTGTCGCCCCCGCAGGTTCAAGGGGTCGCAGTCGCTGCGCCGCCGCCTGGGCCGCGAAGGAAGCCCTTTTTGCACCGCTGGCTGCCTCACGCGAAC
>JAOUMG010000377.1 GCA_029881635.1 Paracoccaceae bacterium
CTGGTCGTCTCGGCCAAGGCGTTGTCGTAGCTGTCGCCGACGCTGCCGACCGAGGGTTCGATCCCGGCTTCGGCCAGCCGTTCGGTGTAGCGGATCGACACATACTGGCTGTCCCGGTCGCTGTGATGGATGAGATCGCCAACTGGCCGTCGCTCGTAAAGCGCCTGGTCCAGGCATCTAGCACGAACTGCGTCTCCGGGGATCGTGAGGCTCGCCAACCAACGATCTTGGAACTTTTGTCTGACGTCAGCACCCATCGGACAGATTTAGGGGTTTGAGCAACGGAGGATTTCTGGGTTATCGAAGCCGTTCAGGAAGGAAGATGAGACAGAAATCCGCAACATCGAAGGACGCCGCTGACAAGCTGGTTAGGGATGGAACTGTTTCAGTCCAGCGGAAAGGTGGGGCGCGGAACTTTGGTATAGTTTAGGGATGCATAATTCACTGTGCATATGGCGCCACTGTCGCACACGATGATCCGTGCGGCGATGGGGCCAAAGGCAGCGCGGAAGTGTTGCATGGATTTCAGCGCGATGATCGATTTGCCAGAGGCGTTGATGCCGAAGGTTTCGAACTGACTTAGGTCCAGCATCTGCTGGGCGATGCTGACGATCAGAATGTCGATACCTGCTACGGTCACCACAGCGGTTGCCCCGAAATTGCGCTCCAATCCGCCCAAGATCGGACCACTGCCGGTGAATCGACCTTCGCCCACCCATTTGACGGTACCGACCAGGTCCAAGGGGCCACCGCCAAATTCAGGTGCCGTTTTGCCGCCGATCGATAGGCTGACCGTGGAACCTATCGCAGCATTCTGGAGTTCGGTGGCAGTTTGGCTGTCTATCATCGGGCCGAAACAGGCATCGCTCACACCGGCCTCCAACAGTGCCGCCAGCAGCGCCGTGCCATCGCCATATGCTCCGGCACCCGGATTATCGGCATAGTCTGCGATGATGAGCGGACCAGCATCGGAATGCCACTCCGCAGCGATCTTGGCGGCCTCGGCGCACGTAAGATAGGAATTCAGCGTTTCGTTGCGTCGATCCCAGATATCGTCGGCAAGTTTTTCAGCGATGGCCTGATGCGGCGACGGGTCGCCTTCGCAGGTTATCAATACGGTCGGCCCAACCTCTGCAATATCGGCTTCGGGAAACGCGCCGTTGATGCTAATGGCAAAGATGTCAGCACGGGCTTCGTAGGCGCGGGCCAGCGCATGGCGGTCGATCATGGGGCCAACGTCTGTGCGCCCGCCATTTGCTTCTTCCAGCATCGGGCGATGCGCCCTTAGGGTGACGGGCTTGATTTCGCCCAGCATAGTGCGTTGCAGCAACTCTGCTGCGCGACGCCCGGTCGTGCGGATATCGACATGCGGGTAAGTGGTGAAAGACACTAGTATTTGCGCCAGTTCGCACATGGCTGTGGTGACATTGGCATGCGGGTCCAGCGTAACTGCAACAGGCAAATCGCGGCCGATGATTGCACGCAGGCGGCGCAGAATCTCACCCTCGCCATCCTCGCAGAACTCGGTGACCATCGCCCCGTGCAGCATCAGGAACACGGCGTCCCATGGGCCTTTGGCAGCCGCCGCAAGCAGCGGCGCTGTCAGTGCCTCGAACGCCTCGCGGGTCACTGGGCCGCCCGGGCCCGCAGCGGCGCTGATGACATGGGTGATGTCCCAGCCATGATCGCGGCCCGCATCCAACAGCCCAGCCAATTCGGTGTTGGTGTTGCCACGCGCCGCAATCGCCTGCGGCCCATCCAGCAAGTAGCGATCACGGAAGTCTTGCAGACCCGTGGGCCGGATGTTGAACGTATTGGTTTCGTGGCTGATTTCAGCGCTAAGAACCTTGAAACTCACGATTTATCGTCCTTCAGATCGGGTGGTGGCAGGCAACGGGATGACCACCGCGCGTTGCAAGCGGTGGCGTTTCATCGCGACACAGGGCCGTGGCCTGAGGGCAGCGGTCGGCAAAGGCGCAGCCGGGTGGCAGATCAAACGGGCTTGGCACTTCGCCTTCGAGGGGCGCGATGATGCGACGCAGTTTCGGATCGGGCTCGAATGTGCTGTCCATCAGGGTGCGGGTATAGGGGTGGCGTGCAGGAGCATCGGTTGAGGGCAACGCTTCGACCACGCGGCCAAGATACATAACCAGAATTTCATCGCAGAAGTATTTTACAAGGCTCAAGTCATGACTGATGAAGAGGTAGGTCAGTTCAAGATCGTCGCGCAATTGTTCCAGCAGGCTGATGATTTGCGCCTGCACCGATACATCAAGCGAGGCTGTGGGTTCATCCAACACCAGAAGTGACGGGCGCAACGCAAGTGCGCGCGCGATGCCGACACGCTGTTTCTGGCCGCCGGAGATCTGGTGGGGAAAGCTGTCGGCAAGGCCGGGGTTGAGACCGACCATTTCCAAAAGCCCCGCCACTTCATCAGTCATGCTGCCGCTGGGCACCCGGCCTTGAATGCCAAAGGGTTCGGCCACGGCACGCGCCACAGTGTAGCGCGGGTCGATGGCCGAATACGGGTCCTGAAACACCATTTGCATATCAGCGCGAAGTGCGCGCATCTCGCTTGCTGTCTTGGCCAGAAGATCGTCGCCCTCAAACCGCAATGTGCCCGCGCTGGGTTCAATCAGCCGCAGGATCAACCGCGCCAGCGTGGACTTGCCACACCCGCTTTCGCCGACCACGCCAATGACCCGCCCACGCGGCAGATCGAAGGACACGCCGTTCACGGCATGCATCGAGCGCGCCCGACGGAACGGCCCTCCCCCACTTGTGAAGCGTTTCGAAAGGTCTCGCACTTCCAGAAGGCTGGTCATGCTGCAGCTCCTGGAAAGTGGCATGCGGTGGCACCACCACCGCGGCCAACAAAGGCGGGCTGGTTGGTTCCACAGACGTCCTGAGCACGATCACAGCGCGGATGGAACGGGCAGCCCTTGGGGTAGTTCATTACTGTTGGCACTGTCCCGGGAATGCCGGTGATTTTGGCACCCTCCGACAGCCCGCGTGGGATGCAGCCAATCAACGCTTGCGTGTACGGATGCTGCGGAGCATCGAAGATCGTCGCAACCGCGCCATTTTCGATAGCACGACCGGCATACATGACGACGACCTTGTCACAGGTCTGGGCGACGACACTCATATCGTGGGTGATCAGGATCAGCGCCAGATCGCGTTCCTTGACCAGATCGTCGAGCAGTCGGATGATCTGAGCCTGCACCGTGACATCGAGCGCGGTCGTCGGCTCATCCGCGATCAGAACATCGGGGTCAGCGGCCAGCGCCATCGCAATGACGATGCGCTGCTTCATGCCCCCTGACATCTGGTGCGGATACCGTTCACAGATCAGGGCGGGTTCCGGAATGCGCAGGGTACCAAGGATCTCGACCGTACGCGCGCGCGCTTGCGTGGCCGTCATATCCAGATGCAGTTCAGCGACCGCATCAACCTGAGGCCCGATCTTTTGCAGCGGGTCAAGCGAGGTCATCGGGTTCTGAGTG
>JAOUMG010000013.1 GCA_029881635.1 Paracoccaceae bacterium
AGTGTCTTTCTAGGCCAAGTCTGACCCGGTGCAAGGGCTGTCTGCGGCAGGTTTCGGTCAATCCCCGGCAGTTGGCAGGGCTTTGAGCAGGCTTTCGGTTGCCGGATCGGCGGGAAACATCAGTTCTATCTTCATTTCGGCCAATGCTACATCTTCGGCCGTGCTGAACTGGGCGAAGGTAGAAAACAGCGATAAGCGCAGATCGCCTGCCCGGTAAATCGCTGGAACCACGGCCGGAAGTTGTGGCGGCGGTCGCCAATTGGCAATCTCGGGCAAGCCAGCCAGATGTTGCGCTGCCTGGTCGAGCGCCGCGATGCCACCTGCGCGCGCACTTTCCATCCTTAGCCGGGTCATAGTGTGATAGCCAATCTCGGGCCAGTTTTCGATGTGGCGGCGCAATCCATCCGGCGCACAGAGAACATCGAGCAGGCTGTCACCTTCACGGATCGACAGCGATCCCATCAGCAGGGCTGCAGGCGCGTTGATGGCCACCAGCCGCCATAACCGATCCATCACCAGCGCTGGATAGGGGGCATGGCGCGAAATCATCCACTCCATCGCGGCACGGACCTGCGCCATGGCGGCGTCGTCCAGTGGCAGGCTAGGGTAGTGTGAGGCAAAGCCCGCCGAAGTAAGCAGCATGTTGCGGTCACGCCGGGGCATCTCCAGCACTTCGGCCAGCCGCAAGACCATCTGGCGTGAAGGCTTTGCCCGGCGGGATTCGAGGAAAGATATGTGGCGCGCTGAAACTTCGGCCGAGAGAGCGAGGTCTAGTTGACTCAGGTGGCGCTTGCGGCGCCAGCCTCGAATGACGGCAGCGAAATCCTCCATAGGTCCTCTCTGGTTCAGATAGGTCTACCCTAGCGCAAAGCAGCAGGCGAAACACTTACCTCGCAGGTAATTGTTCTTGGTCGACCGATAGCGGATTAAGAACTGAGACTGACAAGGAGAGTGGTCATGGAGCTCAGGTACCAACAACTTTTGCTGAAGACTGGGGCGGCCATCGTCATCGGATTTGGGTTTCTGGTGGCGCTTGCCGCCCATCCAGCCACGCAGATGCCCGCGATCTTTCTGGCAGATGTGATTTTCTGGCCACCAGATAGCGCTGAAACCGGCACGGCAAAAGAAACCCGGCTGATGGCGGCGGTAGGCGGTGCTGTCATGGCAGGCTGGGGCTGGGCGATGTGGACCTTGGCGGGCGAGGGGTTAAGACAGGCACCACAATTGACGCGCCGGATCATCCTCGGTTCGGTGGCCTTGTGGTTCGTGATTGACTGCCTCGGTTCACTCGCAGCGGGTGCGGCCCTGAACGTCCTGGGGAACGTTTTTTTCTTGCCGTTTTTCGTGCTGCCATTCTGGCGGGGTGTTGGCCCCAAGACGGTGTCCGGGGGCTAAACCTCCGTATCCAGGTCGTCGAGCCAGCGCAATATCGCCGCCCGGTCGCCGTCAAGTGCCGGGGCCGGATCGCGTGTCGTGGGCTCAGGCAGGCCTGTCATCTTGATCGGGTTTCCGGCAGCCGTGAAGCCGGGGCCTGCCCCGTTCGGTACGACCTGAACAACCATGTTGCGCGCCAGTATCTGCGGGTCGACCATTGCTTCGGCTACATTCTGGATCGGTCCAGTGGGCACGCCTGCGGCCTCAAGCGTGGTGATCCAATGTGCCTTGGGCGCCCCCAGCGTTACCGTTTCGATCAGACGTTTCAGCAGCCGGGCATTGTCGCACCGTGCCGGGTTGGTGGCAAATCGCGGATCGCGGTCCAGCCGGCCAAGACCAAGCGCGGTACAAAGCCGTGCAAAAAGCGCGTCGTTGCCAGCCGCAATGACGAAAAGGCCATCTGCGGCATGAAAGGTTTCAAAGGGCGTGATTGTCGGATGGCGCGCGCCACTGCGTTCCGGGGGCGTGCCTGTTACCGAGGTGATCGCAACGGCATGTTCCAGAATGGCGAGCTGTGCATCAAGCATCGCCACGTCGATCTTGCGCCCCTTGCCGCTGCGGTTTCGGTCGTAAAGTGCCGCCAGAACGCCCTGGGTCAGATACATCCCCGCCACGATATCACCGATGGAGGCGCCAACGCGCACCGGATCACGATTGGCTTCGCCGGTGATGGACATGACGCCGCCCCGCGCCTGCACCACCATGTCATAGGCGGGTTTTGCGGCCTCGGGGCCAGTATGGCCAAAGCCTGAAACAGCCCCGTAGATGAGTTGCGGATAACGCGCTTGAAGGTCAGCCCAACCGTAGCCCAACCGTTCCATGGCGCCGGGGCGGTAGTTCTCAAGCAGAATATCGGCGCGAGCGAGCAGGCGTTCAAACACTGCCCTATCAGCATCGGTCTTCAGATCGAGTGCAATTGACTGCTTTCCGTGATTGAGCCCAGCGAAATAAGCACTTTCGCCATCCACGAAGGGCGGAAAGGCGCGGGTATCGTCACCGGTTCCGGGTCGCTCAACCTTGATAATCCGTGCCCCGAGATCACCTAATGTCGCGGAACTGAACGGTCCAGCCAGCACATGCGTCAGATCGACTACGGTTATTCCGGTAAGAGGGGCGGTCATGGGGGCTCCTGTCGCGATGTTGCTGCTTTTTTGACAGCGCAAACCGGAAGGTACCATGATTTAGGTCAGTTGCAGGGGCTCAGCTGTTCGATCCCCAGGCGCAACGGTCGAATGAGACGTAGCGCAACAGGCGTTCGGGCTTTCCCGGGGTGGTCAGACGTGAACAACCCTCAAAGCCTTCGGGGTCCTCATAGGCGCTGACCATGCCTTGTGCCGAAACCGGTGAGGGCAGGCAGTGTGTCTGTCCCGGCGCCAGCATGCCGACCCACCGGGTGCCATCCGCAGTTTCGATGGCAAAAAGATGCTCTGTATCAGACGCGTTCTGGCCACAGATCTGATCTCCCTGACCCCAGGCCTGCGTCGCAAAAGCCAAAATCAGACCTGTGATGGCTGCGGCAAAAGGTTTCACATCCAGATCTCCTGATACGGATATGGGCAAGCTTCGCAGCCTGAGCCTGCAGGTCCAGTAAACTTATCTGACGATTTGCGCACGCAAAGGTGTTCTCAAATTGAACGGCTGCGGCATTCCGCCACGTTAGGATCGGACCCACACGAAAAATGATTGTCATTGGGAAAGAGGAAATTGCCATGAAAAAGGAAATTTACGCGGGCCTGCTGGCCATAGCCCTGTCCGGAAGCGCCGCTTGGTCGCAAGACGCGCCTTTTGGCACAGATGCAGACGCTGCCTATGCTGCCGAACTGTGGATGCAGATGGTAGATGCCAAGCTTGCTGGCGATGGCGCGGTCATGTCATTTCCGTACGAAGGTGTCGCACCGCATGGCATGATGCTGGAGACGTTTTATTCGCAGGCCACAGTCAATGGTCATACCGGGCGTCTGATCGTGAAGCGTAACTACGGTCCCGAAGGTGTCACTATTGATAATGTTCTGGCGGATCCGGGAAAGCATCTTGGAGCGGTCACAGTCATGTTCCAGCGCGAGGATGGTTATGACGCTGATAATCAGAACTGGTTCTGGGTTAAATATCTGCCGGACGGATCACTCGACAAGAATCCCAAAGGAATGATGTTGGCGGGCCGTGTGGCCAAAGGCGCCGATCAGGGCTGTATAGCCTGTCATTCGGGCGTGGATGATTACATTTTCACCACCGATGCGCCAATGACGATGATGATGCAGTGACGTCGTTTCGATCTGACCGAAGCAGTCGGGCCATTGATCCGGGTTGGATCAATGGCGCGGCGTGTCAGTCCAGATCACATCCCAAGTGCCGGATGGTTATTCCCGGCGGGGCCGGGGAATAGGGAGGGATGCTTGCAAAGCCATGGGCCTCATAGAGCCGTTGGGCTGGCCCCATAAATTCGCCGGTGTCCAGAACAAGCCGCCGGAAACCGCAGTTACGGGCGCGCGCCATGATGTCCGCCACCAACCGCGTCCCGAGCCCGCTGCCCCGTGCGGATGGGGCCACAAAAAGCCGTTTAACCTCGCCGGTGGTGCCCTGGTAGGGCCTTAGCGCGATGCAGCCCATTGGGGTGCCGTCCATAGCCTGCGCCAAACGCAAGGCTCCCGTTGGTGCTGCATACTTACCGGGCAGGGCAGCCAATTCATCTTCGATGTTCTGAAATTTCAGGCTGATACCGTGATCTGCTTCCAGCCATCTGGCATAGTCAAGAACAAGGCCACGAACCTGATCAATCTGGTCCGGCGTTACCGCCTCGGTAATATTGATCTGCAAGGTGCGCCCCTTGTTCACGGTCGCAGCATCAGGACTGAACATGCCATATCAGCTGCGGTCAACTGCGCGCAGCGGCAGCCAGCTGTTTCATATGATCAATCGGGGCATACCCGCGCAACATCTGATTGCCGAAGACAAATGTCGGCGTTCCCGAAATCTTCATGCGCTGCGCAAGAAGATGGTTTTCCTCGATCACCTTGGTGACGTCGGGGCTGTCCATTCCTGCGATGATCGCAGCCCCGTCCAACCCGAGGCTGGTGGCAAAAGCTGTCAGTGTTTCAGGTGTTATATCGCCGCGGAAGCCTTCGAAAAACCCGGCATTGATTTTTTTGTATGCTTCGGGGCCGGCCACCTGCAGGGCGGAGATGGCAAAACGCGAGGCGCGCACCGACTCTTCGCCAAGGATTGGAAACTCCTTGACCACATAACGGATATTTCCGTCAGTGCTGACCAGTTCGCTGACCTGTGAATGGGCTTTCTTGCAGTAGCCGCAGCGGTAGTCGATGAATTCGACCACAGTCAGATCGCCGTCGGGATTGCCGCCGACGAAACTGAAACCATCCTGAAAAAGATCGTCGGCATTGGCTGTAACCAGTACCAGATCGCCTTCAGCTTCAGCCTCGGCCTGACGGTTCTGCAACACCTCGAACGCCTCGGCCAGAACTTCTGGGTTATCCAGAAGATAGCTGCGAACCTCGGCACGAAACGCCTCGCGCTCGGCCTCGCTCATGGTCGAGATGTCAAATCCAAAGGCTGGTGTCGCTAGGCAAGCGATCAGTGCAAGCGGAAGGAGTTTCATATGGTTTCCCTGATGTTCGCGCCCGATTTCGCGGGCGGATGAATTCAATTTGCGCGGACCATCGCAGAAAATACGGACGCTGCAAGGGTGTCTTGCCCCATATCGCTTGGGCAAGCATTGACCTTCGGCGCACGGATTGGGATGAACGGACCCGGCTTTATCGCCAAAGGATAGGAACATTTGTATGCGCACATCAAGTCGTGGAAACGTCGATCCCTTTATTGTGATGGATGTGATGGAAGCCGCGCGGGCAGCCGAGGTGGCCGGTCGTCATATCATCCATATGGAAGTGGGCCAGCCATCGACCCCGGCACCCGCGCAGGCGCGTGCCGCGCTCGCAGGTGCGATGGAGCGTGAAGCGCTTGGCTATACCGTGGCCCTGGGCTTGCCGGAATTGCGCAAAGGTATCGCCGCCCTTTACCAGCGGTGGTACGGCATCGATCTTGATCCGGCGCGTGTCATCGTCACCTCCGGTTCATCGGCGGCCTTTCTGTTGGCGTTTACCGCGCTCTTTGATGCCGGTGAAAAGGTGGCGCTGGGTGAACCTGGTTACCCATCCTATCGTCAGATACTGAAAGCGCTATCGCTGACACCGGTCGGTATTCCGACTACCGTTGAGGACAGGTATCAGCCGCGACCCGAAACCATTCCCGAAGATGTTGCGGGGCTGATTGTCGCCTCGCCTGCCAACCCGTCCGGTACGATGCTGAACCGCGAAGCGTTGGCCGCACTGATCGACGCGGCGCAGTCGCGGGGCATCGCATTTGTATCGGACGAGATCTACCACGGGCTTCACTACGAAAACCGTGCCGTGTCGGCGCTGGAAATCTCGGACGATGTCTATGTGATCAATTCTTTTTCAAAGTATTTTTCCATGACCGGGTGGCGGGTTGGCTGGATGGTTGTGCCTGCCGACCATCTTCGTATCATCGAACGTCTTGCGCAGAACATGTTCATCTGCCCACCCCATGCAAGCCAGATTGCCGCCCTTGCCGCCTTGGGCTGTACGGATGAACTGGAGGCCAATCGCGCCGTATATGCCGAAAACCGCAGGCTGATGCTGGATGGGCTGCCGCGCGCCGGTTTTACCCGCATCGCTCCGCCGGACGGAGCATTCTATATCTACGCCGATGTATCGTATCTGACGGAAGACGCCCGCGCTCTCGCTGGTGAAATCCTTGAAAAGGCTGGTGTGGCTGTGACGCCGGGGCTCGATTTCGATCCGATCCGCGGGGCCGGGACTTTGCGATTTTCCTATGCGCGTTCGACAGAAGATATCCGCGAGGGTCTGAAACGGCTTGCCGCCTTTATGGCATCACGCGGGTAGCGGATTGCCTTGACGGGAACCGGTTCTATGATGCCGGAAAAATGGGCGGGCAGAATGAGATTTCTGAATGGGATGCTGGCGGTGATGGTCGCTGCCACGTTGTGCGTAGGGTTGGCGGAGGCCGCTGAGTTCGATCCCGCCACGTCGTCTGTGACAGATGCTGATGATGGTATCAGCATTGATCTGGCATTTTCGGCACCCATTCCTTACCGCGCCTTTCTGCTTGATGATCCGGCCCGGCTGGTCGTTGATCTTTCGGGCGTCGATTTCGGGTCGATGCGGGCAGGTGATCTTGATCGCTCCGATGGGGTGCTTTCTTTGGGCTGGGGACCGATCCGCACCGGCTGGTCCCGGTTGGTGGCTGAACTTGACGGCCCTTACCGTATGACAAGTGTTGAAGAACGGGTGAATGACAGTGCCAATATCGTGATACGGCTGGAACCGATATCACCCGAAGAATTCGCCTCACTGATGACAAAGGGTTCAGAGGATAACGACCTTTGGGCCCTGTCCCAGCCAGTCGAGGAGCCTAAACCAAAACGCCGCCAGACGGGTGCAGAACCGTTGATCGTGGTGCTCGACCCGGGCCACGGCGGCATTGATCCGGGCGCAGAGGCCGGTGGGGTCACCGAAGCGGAGGTGATGCTGGAATTTTCGCGCGAATTGGCCGTTCTGTTGAACAATTCGGGCATGACAGCTGTCATGACACGCGATCACAACGATTTCGTTCCGCTG
The DNA here is from genome assembly GCA_029881635.1 of Paracoccaceae bacterium. GTDB lineage: Bacteria > Pseudomonadota > Alphaproteobacteria > Rhodobacterales > Rhodobacteraceae > Albidovulum. The sequence goes on from JAOUMG010000013.1 coordinate 7,110, forward strand.
GAAACCCGGGTCAGTCTGGCGCGCGCCATCGGGGCGGATGTGTTCCTTTCCCTGCACGCCGATACGCTGGCCGAGGGACTTGCCAAAGGGGCCACCGTTTATGTTTTGTCGCAATCGGCCAGCGATAGCGCGGCGGCGCATTTGGCCGAAAGACACGACAGGGCCGATCTGCTGGCCGGGGTCGATCTGACCGGGCAGGGCGATCTTGTGGCCGAGGTGATGATGGATATGGCGCGGGTGGAAACGCAGCCCCGGTCCGAACGTCTGGCAAGGGCGCTTGAAGCATCGATCAAGGGGGCAGGGTTGAAGATGCACCGACGTCCGATTCAACGGGCCGGATTTACGGTGCTGAAGGCCCCCGATATTCCGTCGGTCCTGCTGGAGATCGGATTCCTGTCGTCAACCACCGACCGGGCACGTCTTGCTGACCCTGTGTGGCGCGACGCGATGCATCAGGCGATCCTGGGGGCATTGCGCGACTGGGCCGTCGCTGACGCCGCCGAGGCCACGCAGATCCGGCAGTGACCTGATCATATGACGCTGCGGCAAGTGCCCGCCTGCCCGCATAATTGCCACCAAGTTGTTTTGACCCGGGTTATGGCAGCGGGTATAGAATTGCTCCTGAAGTGTTTCGATCATGCAAGGCCATCTGCATCCAGACCCAGTTATTGAATTCTGATGCTGTAAATATCGCAAGTCGAAATGCCAGGCGCGCAGGAGTAGTTTTTGATTCGGTTCATTTTTTCCAGTTTTGGCGGCCTTTTCAGCTGGCTTGTAACGGCAGCCTTTTTTGCGGCACTGACCGTAGGGGCCATATTCTGGATGTATAGCCGTGATCTGCCCAATCACGAATATCTTGCCCAATACACACCCAAGACCATCAGCAGAATTTATTCGGGCGAAGGCCAGCTTATGGATGAATTCGCCACCGAACGGCGGATATTCGCACCGATCGAGGAAATTCCGGATGTGGTCAAGGGGGCCTTTATCTCGGCGGAAGACAAGAATTTCTATTCGCATCGCGGCTTTGATGCCCGAGGCATGGCAGGCGCTTTGTGGGATGCAGTGCGAAGCAGAGGTAAGAATTTGCGCGGTGCGTCAACCATCCCGCAGCAGGTGGCCAAGAACTTTCTGCTTTCGGGCGACCGTACAGCCGAACGCAAGATCAAGGAGCTGATCCTGTCCACCCGGCTTGTCGATACTTTGACCAAAGACAAGATTCTGGAACTCTATCTTAACGAAATCGACCTCGGATTTTTGTCATTCGGGGTTTCGGCCGCCGCGCAGACCTATTTCAACAAGACCCTGTCTGACTTGACCGTAGAAGAGGCGGCCTATCTCGCAGCGCTGCCCAAAGCGCCTTACAGCTATCATCCGGTCAAGAACCGGGAGGCAGCAGTTGATCGGCGCAACTATGTTCTGCGTGAAATGTTCCAGAACGGGTTTATTGACCGGGATACCCGCGATCAGGCAATGGCCGCGCCGTTGCAGACGGTTCAGAACGGCGACTATCCGGCCTTTAAGGCAAGCTTGCCCCCGCGTGATTACTTTACCGATGAGATTCGCCGTCAGTTGTCACGCAGTTTTGGCGAGGAAGAGTTTTTTGGCGGCGGGCTGGCGATCCGCGCAACTGTCGACCCCGACATGCAGACCGAGGCAGCCCATGCGCTGCAGGAGGCGCTGGAAAAATACGACCGTGGCAGGGGGATCTGGCATGGTACCAGCAAAGCCATCGCCGAGGATCAGCTTGGGTCCGAGGAAATCTGGCGCGCTGCACTTGGGGCCATTGAAATTACCCGTGATGTTGATGGGTGGTACCCCGCCGTTGTGCTGGAGCTGACAGAAAAGAACGCCCGTATCGGCATCGAGGGGGTCGAGGAGGACGAGGACGGTCACTGGATCGTGGCCGAGGATGTTACTTGGGCGCGCAAAAGGCTGGAGGAAGGCGGGGTTGGTAAAAAGGCCAAATCCGTCAGCGATCTCTTGGCCGTTGGCGAAGTGGTGCTGGTCAAGGCGCTGACGGAAAAGGATGGTACCTTCAAACGCTGGACCCTCCGGCAGGTGCCCGAAGTACAAGGCGGGTTCATGGCGATGGACGTCAATACCGGCCGGGTCATCGCGATGCAGGGTGGGTTTTCCTACCAGAGTTCGGTCTTTAACCGCGCCACCCAGGCCGAGCGCCAGCCAGGGTCATCGTTCAAACCTTTCGTTTATGCCGCCGCTCTCGACAGCGGTTACAGCCCGGCCACGATCATCGTCGATGCGCCGATTGAACTTGATACGCCACAGGGGATCTGGCGGCCCAAGAACGCGTCCAACCAGTTTTACGGGCCCACGCCAATGCGCACCGGCATCGAACAGTCACGAAACCTCATGACTGTGCGGATCGCACAGGAAATCGGGATGCAGACGGTGGCGGGCTATGCCGAACGCTTTGGTGTCTATGACCGTCTGGAACCGTTTCTGGCCAATTCGCTTGGCGCGCAGGAATCCACATTGTTCAAGATGGTTGCCGCCTATGCGATGTTCGCCAACGGCGGTGAACGGGTCGAACCCACGCTGGTCGACCGGGTGCAGGACCGCTGGGGGCATACGGTATACCGCCATGATCAGCGCAGTTGCGACGATTGCAAACTGGCCAGCCTGTCGCCGGGCCAGCCCCCGCGCATCACCTCGAACCGCGAAAGGGTGATGGATGCGATCACGGCCTATCAGCTGACCTCGATGCTGCAAGGTGTGGTGCAGCGTGGATCGGGGTCGGGTGTGCGCCTGTCGGTTCCAACTGGCGGCAAGACCGGCACAACCAATGATGCCAAGGATGTCTGGTTCATCGGCTTTACCTCCAACATCGTGGCGGGCTGTTACATGGGTTATGACCAGCCACGTTCGCTGGGGGCAGGGGCCTATGGTGGCACGCTTTGTGTGCCGGTCTTCAACGCGTTCATGAAAGAAGCGGTGAAGCAATATGGCGGCAGCGCCTTCAAGGTTCCACCCGGTGGCCACTTCATCAAGATCAACCGCTTTACCGGCGAAAGGCTGCCCGACGATATCAGCGGTGATTTCGTGCAGGCCGAATATTTCCGTGATGGCGAAGACCCGCTGTTCGGCCTTGGGGCACTGGTCGATGGCGGCTTTGCCATGGGGCAGAACCTGCCGCTGTTCGCCTATGGCGAACTGGGTGGGGATGAGGGTGGGACAACCGTGACCACATCCACAGGCGAGACGAAAATCATACCGAAACAAGCTGATTTTGGCACCCTGAGTTCAGGCGGTCTTTATTGATCAGCAGGTGCAGCCTAAGGGCATTTCCAGGTCGCGACGTCATCGGTCGTATAGACGTAGCGCGTGGCCTCCATGACTTCCGGAACCTCGTTCGCATTAAAGCGTTCGATCACCCACTCCCAGACAGGAGTTCCGTCGGCGGTTACCTCCAGCGCGCGACCGGCCCGTGCTTCCGTTAACAAAAGATTTCCGCCATCGAGCTTCTGCCATTTGCCGGACCATTTTGTGTAGAAGTTCGGCGATTTTTCAGTTGGGAATAGGGTCTTTTCCTCGTTGGTGTCTGGTCGAATCGCGAGGACCCGCGAGCCCCCGAGAATCTTGCCATCCTCTGTGCGGTCGTAACGATTGTCGAATACGCCGACCCAACCGTCGCCAATAAAATCGATATCGTGCTGAAAGGTCGTCTGTGTGTAAGTGTACCATTTGACTAACAAGGTATCGGGATCAACGACAAGGAGCATGTTAAGGTCGCGTAGCGATACCGCGATATCGCCAGCGTCGAACATCGGATACTGTTCGGCTAGCGCCGAGGACAGCTGTTCGACGTCGTTCAAGTGAAAGATATCACCCTGGAACTTTCGACCAATTCTCAAGTAGACCTCCCCAAGGCCATTCTTGTCGAGGACATCGATTGCGCTTATTTCTCGCAGAATTTCGCCATCTGCGCTGACCTGCATGAATATGTCTTCGTAAATCGGATAGCTCAGAGCTTTGAACAGGGGGACGTTTCGGCTGTCATCCTGACTCAGCATGCGATTGGCTGAGACCCAGAATGTCCCGTCGTCGGCTATGGTAACTGAGTGATGAGAGACAGGGTCTGTAATCTTCCATTTGACATCACCACACGCAGAGACCCGCGCCAGCCCCACGAATTCATAACTCAGCAACAGATCACCATTGAGGAACAGGTAAGAACCGTGGATGTACGGCAGATTGTTCCTTGTACCGAAAACCTCATTTGGATCGATATGCCACCGATGCAGTACTTCACCGTCCACATTTATCAGCCGTGCTCCAGCTTCCCAGTCGAACTCGGGAAAGTACGACGTTATCAGGGTTAGGCCCTCAGCTAGTGCGTTCTTGTCGTGAATCCGAACTCCCGCGAAGTCATGGACCGCGGGCATCAAGCGGTCGGGTTCCGCAAGCATGACCTTCACCGAATCCCATGTCGACGTGAAAAACCGGTATATTGGAAGCTTCAGATATGAAACTGCAATGCCACCTACGAACGTCAAGAAAACAAGGGCCAACAACGAAAGGCCAGCCATAAATTTATTAAGCATGATCGCTATCCTGTTCAGCTTACGCAAAATGAGAACATAACTTCTAAAGAACCATGTCAACGCAAGGACGGACAGGTTAAGCATGACTTGTCCCGATGGTGGGGTATTGGTAAGAGGTGACCGGTTCAAGCGGGGTCAGGTCATAAATGCGCGCCGAGATGGAAAATATTGCCGATGCGATTGAAAAATCGCTCAAGCTTCTTGGCCAGCGACTGGACTGGGAGACCGCACCGCATCGCTTGGAAGAAATGAACGCGATGATCGAGGACGGCGACCTCTGGTCCGATCCGGCGCGGGCACAGAAGCTGATGCGAGATCGGCAGATGCTCGTGGACTCGATCGAGACCTACAGGAAGGTCGAGCGCGAGCTGAAGGACAATGTCGACCTGATTGAACTGGGCGAGATGGAGGACGACAGGGAGATCGTCGCCGAAGCCGAGGGCTCGCTAAAAGCGCTGAAAGATTTCGCCGCGGCGAAGGAACTGGAGGCGCTTCTGGACGGTGAGGCCGACGGCAACGATACCTTCCTTGAAATCAACGCCGGTGCCGGCGGTACCGAAAGCTGCGATTGGGCGGGAATGCTGGCGCGCATGTATGTGCGCTGGGCGGAAAAGAAGGGGTACAAGGTCGAATTGCAGTCGATGAGTGAAGGTGAAGAGGCGGGGATCAAATCTGTATCCTACAAGATCTCTGGCCCCAATGCTTATGGCTGGCTGAAATCCGAAAGCGGCGTCCATCGGTTGGTGCGCATATCGCCATATGACTCGGCCGCCAAACGCCACACCTCATTTTCGTCTGTCTGGGTCTATCCGGTGGTGGATGACAATATCGAAATTGATGTTGCGCCAAACGATATCCGCATCGATACCTACCGGTCATCCGGCGCGGGCGGGCAGCACGTAAACACCACCGATTCCGCTGTGCGCATCACCCATATGCCGACTGGAATTGTCGTGACAAGTTCAGAAAAGTCCCAGCACCAGAACCGCGATATAGCCATGAAGGCGTTGAAATCGAGGCTCTATCAGATGGAATTGGACAGGCGCAACGCGGCCATCACGCAAGCGCATGAAAACAAGGGCGATGCCGGTTGGGGCAACCAGATCCGGTCCTATGTCCTTCAGCCCTACCAGATGGTGAAAGATCTTCGCACACGCTATGAAACCTCTGACACGCAAGGTGTGCTTGACGGGGACCTCGACGGCTTCATGGCCGCCACGCTGGCAATGAATGTCGCAGGCATGAGCCGGGCGGAGGCCACCGAAGAAGATTAAACGCTTCAGGGCATTCTGTGATTGGGCGTCGAAAGCGAAATCGCCAGTTCAGCGTCGTCCATATCCTCGGGAATGCCCTCAAACAGCGGCGTGGTCAGATAGCGTTCGCCGGTGTCGGGCAACATGCATAGCAGCACCGAGCCTTTGGCGGCCTTTTCAGCGACCTTGAGCAT
>JAOUMG010000379.1 GCA_029881635.1 Paracoccaceae bacterium
CGGCGATCCAGCGCGACCTGCAGCGGATGCTGGTGGCCGAACTGGAAGGCATCGGGGCCAAGGATGTGCGGCTGACCGACTACGGCGTGGTGCTGGCGACGGTCCCTGCAACGGTGGGGCAGAACGCACCGGTGATCGGGTTGCTGGCCCATGTCGACACTGCACCCGCCTTCAATGCGACGGGGGTGAAGCCGGTGGTCCATCGCGGCTATAACGGCGGATCGATCAGTTTTGTGGACGCGCCCGGGCTGGTGCTGTCGCCTGAGGGGTCGCCTTATCTGGCCGAGAAGGTCGGGGATGACATCGTCACAGCCAGCGGCACGACGCTTCTGGGGGCCGATGACAAGGCAGGTGTGGCCATCATCATGACGGCGGCACGACATCTGCTGCCTGAATGCGGACATTCCCCATGGCGAAATCCGCATTGCCTTCACGCCCGATGAGGAAATCGGGCGCGGCGTTGATGCCCGTCTGCCTGCTGATCTGGCGGTCGATTTCGCCTTTACCTTCGATGGCGCGCGTAAGGGCGAGATCGAGTATGAGAGCTTTTCGGCGGACGGCGCGGTGGTGCGGGTCCGGGGTGTTTCGATCCACCCGGGTACAGCCAAGGACCGGCTGGTCAATGCGCTGCATCTGGCGGCCAAGATCATCGACACTATGCCGCAGGTAACCCTGACGCCCGAGACGACGGAAGGGCGTCAGGGGTTCATCCATGTCTATGAGATGAAGGGGACGGCCGCCGAGGCCGAGATCAGGTTCATTCTACGGGATTTCGAGCTGGACGGGCTGGCGGCGAAAGAGAAACTGTTGCGGCAGGTCTGCGCCACCATTCAGGCGACCGAGCCACGGGCCGAGATCACCGTCGAGATGCGCCCCCAATACCGCAACATGCGCTATTGGCTGGAAAAAGACATGCGACCCGTGGAGCTGGCCCGCGCGGCCTGCCGCGATGTGGGTCTGGAACCGGTGTCGATCCCGATCCGGGGTGGTACGGATGGGTCGCGGCTGACCGAGATGGGGGTGCTTTGCCCCAATATCTTTACCGGAATGCAGGATATCCACGGACCGCTGGAATGGATCTCGGTTCAGGATATGGCTGCGTCGTTGCGGGTCTGTCTGCAGCTGGCCGAGCTCGCCGCCGAGCCGGCGTAACTCACTTCAGGCGGAAATCGAAATGCTTGCGCACGTCCTCTTCGATTTTCCACGTGCCCTTGAAATTCGCCTCGACAACGAATGCATCGCCTGCCTTGACGGTAACAGGTGTACCGCCATCCGGGGTGATGGTGATGCGGCCCTTGATCAGCACGACATATTCATACGCCGTGTAGGTCGCGTGATAGCTGCCCTTGGTGCATTCCCAGATACCCGACAGCATGTTGCCGTCCGATGATGTGTGCAGTGCCCAGGTTTTCATCTGGGGGTTGCCTTCGGTTTTGACCCAGCCGTCGAGGTCGTTCGTGTCGGGGGTAAGGCCGTCGGTGGAGCCGAGTTTGACGATGGTTTGCATGGGTGTCTCCGGAGTTATGTCCGGAGAATGTCTAACCGAGCTTGATGGATAGCGCGAGTCTGTTCAGACACTTGTTGCGTTCTGATCGCGTCGGCTGGACCTGAGTCAGAAACTCATGCCCAATCTGACATTGGCACTTGCAGTTGTACCGCATCGGTTGTCACGGTTGCTGCAATCACGCCGCTATTTCTGGCCTCTGGCGCACCTGTGTCGTTCAGAGTGTTTGCTTTGCTATCGGCGGAAAAACTTTCTGCAAAACAACAGTTCGGTTGACGTTGCTGTCTTTCTGATTTTCAGAAGACCTGATCTGCGCTTTTCCGACGAGGAACGGATCGGGTTCTACGGGCGGGCCGCCTGAGCAATTCACGCGGCCCGGCCCGGAGTTGGTTCAGCTGATCAGCTGTTCGTAAAGGCCGTAGGCGCCACCCACTGTATCAAGGCTGTCGGTGGTCTGCGCATCCCTTGCAAAGGCCGTGATCGCGCGCAGAGTCTGGGGGCCAAAGCTGCCGTCTATCCCGCCCTGATAGTAACCCCAATCAGACAGCCGCGCTTGAATCTGCCGCCGTTCGGAGGCGGTGTAGGTGTTAAAGGCGCGTGCGGCAGGCGTGTTGTGAACGCTGGGCTGAGTGACCGAGGGCGTGCTGATGGGCCGCGAATAAACCTGGCTTGGGGTCTGGTAGGTTGGCTGGTAGCGTGGCTGATATTGGGTTTGCGGTGTCGTATAGGTCCGCTGTACCGGGGCTGCGCGGGATTTCTGCGCGTTCAGGTATAATGCACCGATGATGCCTGCCACGGCGGCTCCTTGAATGAATTTCCGCTCATTCTTGCCCAAGGCGTGAACGGGTGCTGCGGCGGTTGCGGCAAGGGTGAGGGCCGTGATGGCGACTGCGGTGGTTTTCTTGATTCTGGTCGAGAGCGACATGGGTCATCCTTTCGGGTTAAATCCTGCAAGCAATCTGGACCGGAGGGCCGTTGATAGGCAAAATCAGCCCTTTGCTATCTGATAACAGGCGTGGTTTTCCCGGAATCTGAGCAACAAAAAAGGGCAGGAAAACTGATTTCCTGCCCCTTTATCAATATCTTGTAAGTGTCAGACTGAAAGACAGATATATTTCATTTCCAGATAGTCCTCGATCCCGTGATGGCTACCTTCACGGCCAAGGCCTGACTGCTTTACGCCGCCGAAAGGCGCAACCTCGGTCGAGATGAGGCCGGTATTGACGCCGACCATGCCATATTCCAGCGCTTCCTGAACGCGGGTGATACGGCCGATGTCACGGGCATAGAAATAGGAGGCGAGTCCGAAGATCGTATCATTGGCCAGCGCGACCACCTCTTCCTCGGTCTCGAACTTGTAGAGCGGCGCAAGCGGGCCGAAGGTTTCCTCAGTCGAGACTTTCATGCCGGGGGTCACGCCGGTTACAACGGTGGGTTCAAAGAACGACCCGCCCAGCGCGTGGCGCTTGCCGCCGGTCACAACCTTGCCGCCACCGGCCAGAACGTCGGCGATATGTTCCTCGACCTTCAGGACCGCATCGTCGTTGATCAGCGGGCCTGTGGTAACCCCGGCACTGAGCCCGTCACCCACGTTCAGCTTTTCGACCGCTGCGGCGAGTTTCTTGGCAAAGGCGTCATAGACACCGGCCTGAACATAGATGCGGTTGGCACAGACGCAGGTTTGCCCATTGTTGCGGAACTTGGAGATCATGGCACCTTCGACCGCCTTATCAAGATCGGCATCGTCAAAGACGATGAAGGGGGCGTTGCCGCCAAGCTCCATGGAGCATTTCATCACCTGATCGGCTGCCTGACGTAGCAGGATGCGGCCGACTTCGGTCGAACCTGTGAAGGTCAATTTCCGAACGATCGGGTTTTCGCAGAATTCCTTGCCGATATCTGACGACCGCTTGGACGTGATGACCGAAAAGAGCCCGGCCGGCACGCCGGCCCGTTCGGCCAGCACAGCCATGGCCAGCGCCGA
>JAOUMG010000380.1 GCA_029881635.1 Paracoccaceae bacterium
GGGCCGGCTTTAGAAGCCGGTGCCGAGCGTTCTGAAGAGGTCGTTTACGAAACCAACATGATTGATTTCGCCTACGACCCATCAAACGAAATGTACAAAGTCGCCGTTGCTTTCGGCAGCAAGGAAACTGTCTGGCTTACTAAGTCGGAGTTTCTCCAAGTCATTCCCCATTGGGTGAAGGGAGAACCAAAATGCTAACCCTTGAATGCCCCTATTGCGGCGTGTTGGCCGATGAGACGGAATTGCAGGCCGGTGGCGAGGCGCATCTGAAGCGCTACGGGCCGGGCTCGACCGACGAAGAGTTCGACGGCTACATGTTCAGCCGCAAGAACCCCAAGGGCGTGCACTTCGAACGCTGGCGCCATGCCTATGGCTGCGGCAAGTGGTTTTTGGCCGCCCGCTGCACCGCGACGCTGGAGGTCTTTGGTACCTATCCTGCGCAAAGCAAGGAACCGCCTGCCGATCTTGTGAAAAAGATCAAGGTAAAACGCCCCGGCTGGGAGGGTTACAAATGAGCACGCGTCTTCAGAATGGCGGTCGCCTGATCGACCGCACCAAACCGCTGTCATTCACTTTCAACGGCAAGCGCATGCAGGGCTATGCGGGGGATACGCTCGCCTCGGCGCTGCTGGGTCAGAACCAGATGATGGTTGGCCGGTCATTCAAGTATCACCGCCCGCGCGGGCTGATCGCCTCCGGCGCAGAGGAGCCTAACGGCCTGGTCGGCATGGGCGAGGGGGGGCGATTTGAACCGAACCAGCGCCTGACCACCACGGAACTCTTTGAAGGTGCCACAACCGCCAGTCAGAACCATTGGCCCAGCCTCGAATTCGACGTGGGTGCGATCAACGACAAGCTGGCGCGGTTCCTGCCCGCCGGGTTCTACTACAAGACCTTCATGTTCCCGCGTTTCGCCTGGAAACATGTGTTCGAACCGGTCATCCGCAAATCTGCGGGTCTGGGCAAGGTGCCCCATGCCCGCGATGAGGACCGCTATGAATATGCCTATGCCTTCGCCGATCTGGTGATCGTCGGCGGCGGTATCGCCGGTCTCGCCGCCGCCCTTGCGGCGGGCAAACAGGGCAAGCGCGTCTGGCTGATCGAACAGACCGCCCATTGGGGTGGTCGTGCGGCTGTCGACGGGGTGGAAATCGACGGGAAACCGGCTGACGAATGGGTAAAGAATACCGTCGAAGCCCTTGGCAAGATGAAGAATGTGACGCTGCGCACCCGCATGATGGCGTCGGGTCTGTATGATCACGGATATCTTCTGGCTTATGAACGTGTCGCTGACCATACACCCGGTGACGGGCGCCCGCGCCACCGTCTCTGGCGGATGCGGGTGGGTCATGTGGTGACGGCCACGGGTGCGATCGAACGCCCGCTGAGTTTTGCCGGTAACGATATTCCGGGTGTCATGCTGGCCTCGGCCGTGCGCGACTATGTCGCCAATTGGGCGGTCAGCCCCGGCGACAGGACGGTGATCGTCACCAACAATGACGATGCCTACCGCACGGCGCTGACGCTGTTGGACGCAGGCCTGATCGTGCCTGCCGTCATCGACGCGCGGGCAGAGGTGAACGGCGCCTTGCCAGAAGCCGTCCGTGCGCGCGGGGTAAAGATTCTTGCGGGCAAGGGTATTGCGAAAGTCAAGGGAACCAAACGGGTTACCGGCGTTTCTGTATGTATTCAGGCGGGTGAGGGCGCGGAACTTGAAACCATCGCCTGCGATGCGGTGGCAATGTCCGGCGGCTGGTCGCCGGTTGTCCATCTCTGGTCCCATTGCGGGGGCAAGCTGACCTGGGACGACGCGCATGCGATGTTCCGTCCCGATCCGTCGCGCCCCGCCGCGGGCGCGGATGGTGCGGCCATGGTCACGGCCATCGGTGCCGCCAACGGTATGCTTGACGCGGGCAAAGTACTGGCCGACGCCCACAAAGCGGTTGGTGGAAAGGGTGCCGCCCCCAAAGCGGTGTCAGCGGCCGAAGCGCCGATGTTGCCTATCTGGATCATGCCACAAGGTGCCGGCCCTGCCTTGCGCGCCAAGATGTGGCTTGACCCGCAGAATGACGTGAAGGTTTCAGATGTCCAGCTTGCCGCGCGCGAAGGTTATGAAAGCGTCGAGCATACCAAACGCTACACCACACTCGGGATGGCGACGGATCAGGGAAAGATAAGCAATATCAACGGCCTTGCGGTCCTTTCTGATGCGCTTCACCAGTCGATCCCTGCCACCGGCACCACAACGTTCCGCCCACCCTATACGCCCATTTCCATGGGTGCCATCGCCGGTGAAGCACGGGGTGAGATTTTCCAGCCGCTGCGCAAGACACCCATGCACGATTGGCACGAGGCTAACGGCGCGCATTGGGAACCGGTCGGACTGTGGCGTCGCGCCTATTGCTTCCGCCAGACTGGCGAGAGTGTTCATGACGCGGTAAACCGTGAAATCCGGCAGGTGCGCAAATCAGTTGGGTTGCTGGATGCCTCGACGCTTGGCAAGATCATCGTCAAGGGCCCGGATGCCGGGCGCTTTCTCGACATGCTCTACACCAACATGATGTCGACACTGGCCGTCGGCAAATGCCGCTATGGCCTAATGTGTTCGGAAAACGGGTTTCTGAGCGATGATGGTGTGGTCATTCGACTGACCGAGGACAGCTGGCTTTGCCATACCACCACCGGCGGCGCAGAGCGTATCCATGGCTGGATGGAAGATTGGCTGCAATGCGAATGGTGGGACTGGAAGGTCTATACCGTCAATGTCACCGAACAACTTGCCCAGGTGGCAATTGCGGGCCCCAATGCCCGGAAATTGCTGGAAAAACTCGGCGGCATGGATCTGTCGAAAGAGGCGCTGCCCTTCATGGAATGGCGCGATGGCACGCTGGGCGGCTTCCGCGCCCGGGTGCACCGGATCTCGTTCTCCGGCGAGCTTTCCTTCGAAGTCGCGGTTCCGGCCTCCGAAGGCCGCGCCTTCTGGGAGGCGCTGATCGCGGCGGGCGAGGAGTTTGGCGTGATGCCTTATGGTACCGAGGCGATGCATATCATGCGGGCTGAGAAGGGTTTCATCATGATCGGGGATGAGACCGACGGCACAGTCATCCCGCAGGACCTGAACCTTCAGTGGGCCATCTCGAAGAAGAAAGAGGACTATCTCGGCAAGCGCGCGCAGGAACGCAGCTTCATGGCCTCGCCCGACCGGTGGAAACTTGTGGGCCTAGAAACACTAGACGGATCGGTGATCCCCGATGGCGCCTATGTCGTGGCCGACGGGGTCAATGCCAATGGTCAACGCAATACCCAAGGGCGTGTAACGTCAACCTACTATTCGCCGACGCTGGACAAGGGCATTGCGATGGGTCTGGTGAAACACGGCCCGGACCGGATGGGTGAAGTGATCGAGTTGCCCGTTGACGACGGCAAGATCATCAAGGCTAGAATTGTTGATCAGGTCTTCTATGACAAGGAAGGGGAACC
>JAOUMG010000381.1 GCA_029881635.1 Paracoccaceae bacterium
CGCGGATCAGCAACCAATGCCCGCCCGCGGCGGTGCAGCACAGCAGCGCCATCCACAGCCTGTCCGCGCCAACCAGTGGTTCCCAGTGCCAAAGCCCGACGCCGGTCATTAGCACGGCGCCACTGATGCCGGTCCAAAAAAAGCTTACCGCCGCCGGATCCTTGCGCCCGACATAACGGGTCAAAAGACCGTAGAGCGCAAACATCGCCGAGGCGAGGAAGGGGATCAGCGCCAGAGGCGAAAAGACCTTGTAGCCGGGTTCGAGAATGATCAGAACGCCGACAAAGCCGATGGCAATGGCGCTCCAGCGCCGCCAGCCGACTTTCTCGCCCAGAACCGGCCCGGAAAGCGCCGCTATCAGCAAGGGATAGCAGGCAAAGACGGCGTGAGATTCGATCAGACCCAGCTGTACGAAAGCCGTCACCATGACGCAGATTTCCAAAGCCAGCAAAAGACCGCGAAAGATCTGGATCGCCGGGAAATGTGTGGCAACGGCCCGGCGAATGCCGCCTGCCTTTCGAGCGGCCACGACCGTGACGAATACTGCAAAGAACCAGTAGCGGATCATCACGATCATATAGACGTTGTATTCGCCCGCCAGATGCCGGGATATGCCGTCCTGAATGGCAAATATGATACTTGTCGCGACCATCAGCAGGATGCCGAGGCGGGTATTCTGTTCGCTCATGTCGCCTTGTCCATCACGCCGCGGGACATGTGGCGTTTGCGGCCGTATCCCGGTACCCGCTCTACCTGAAATCCCGCCGCCTGCAAGCCGCGTCTGACAAATCCGGCAGCAGAGTAGGTGGCGAAAGTTCCGGTGGGGGCCGTATGGCAGGCCACGTCACGCAGCAGCCCTTCGCCCCAAAGCTCAGGGTTCTTGGCAGGCGAAAACCCGTCCAGATACCAGGCATCTGCCTGTCCGCCCCATTCTGGCAGGGTGCTGCGGGCATCGCCTTCGATGATCTCGACGTGAACACCCGCCAAATCAAACCGCCGCGCACCTCTGCCCCAGACCGAGACCAGTTGCGCGGCCAGATGCGCCACCTCGGGAAAGGCCTTCAACGCCTGCGCCATATCGCTGGAAGGCATCGGATAGGCCTCAAAACTGGTGAAATGAAGCGCGCCCGCGGTCCCCGACCGGTTCCAGGCCATCGCTGTCGCCAGCAGGTTCAGCCCGGTGCCAAAACCCAGCTCCGCAATCCGAAAACCGTCACGGAACCTCGCCGGCAGGTCATTTCCGGACAGGAAGACGTGCCGGGTTTCGGCCAAACCGTCAGCCATGCTGAAATACGGGTCGTCGAACAGGGCGGAAACAGGCACGTCCCCCTCTTGCCAAATGACATGCTCGCTCTGGTTCTTTGTTGTCATCTGTCCTAACCCAAGACTGGCAGGGACCATGGCGAAGGGCGGAACGGTTGGCAAGTTCAGGTGCGGCAGATGTGACAGTGATGGGGGCGGGCATATTCGGGCTAGCCTGCGCCTGGGAATGCGTCCGCCGCGGCGCGCGCGTGCAGGTGATCGAGCGTGACCGCATCGGTGCGGGATCGTCGGGTGGATTTGTCGGGGCACTTGCCCCGCATGTCCCCGAAAACTGGAATGCCAAGAAGGCTTTCCAGTTGGACAGCCTGCTGATGGCAGGCCGTTTCTGGGCCGAGATTGGCGAAGTGTCGGGAACCGACCCCGGCTATGCGCGATCGGGCAGGTTGCAGCCGGTCGGGGATCAGGGTGCCCTGGCTTTGGCCCGGCAGCGCGCGCAATGGGCAGAAGAGCTTTGGGCTGACAAGGCCAATTGGCAGGTGGTGCCCGAGACCGATTTCTCGGACTGGCGACCGCTGAGCGGGACCGGCATGCTTGTCCATGACAGCTTGACGGCGCGCATCCACCCGCGAAAGGCAGCCCTCGCGCTGGCGGCGGCGATCCGCGCCAATGGCGGCTGTATCGAGGAACATCGGTCGGAGCCTCCGGCGGGAATATTTGAGAAAAGAAGAAATGCAGGGGTGATCCTCTGGGCTACAGGGGTCCAGGGGCTGGCGGATCTGTCCGCTGATCTGGGGCGGTCCGTGGGCAGCGGCGTCAAGGGGCAGGCGGCGCTATTGGTTCATGACGCGCGGTCGTTGCCGCAGATATTTGCCGACGGTCTGCACATTGTACCACATGGCGATGGAACGGTTGCGGTCGGATCGACATCCGAGCGTGAATTCGGATGCGGATCAGACACCGATAACCGGCTGGAAGATTTGATCAGCCGCGCGCGCCGCCTATGCCCGGCTTTGGCCGATGCGCCGGTAAAGGAGCGTTGGGCGGGTATCCGGCCGCGCTCAAAAACCCGGTCGCCGATGCTGGGGGAATGGCCAGACCGGCCCGGCCATTTCGTGGCCAATGGCGGGTTCAAGATCGGCTATGGCATGGCCCCGAAAGTTGCCGTGGTGATTGCAGATCTGGTGCTTGAAGGGCGCGACGCGATTCCCGACGGCTTCAGGGTGCAAGATAACCTTTGACGCGGGTTTCAGGCCGCGCGAATTTCGGCGCGCAGACCAGCCATAAGGTCACGAAGAGTCTTTACCATCCGTTCTTCTTTCAACCGGTTGTCGGCATCAAACGCCGATCGGGAACTGGCGAGCATCACCGCGGGGCCCGCCAGGACGCGCGGCCGGAACGGGTTGAGCTGCAGCCGCAGCGCGAATTGTGAGGCTTCGCCGCCCGCGCGCCCGGCGGCAGCCGACAGGATCGCCACCGGCTTGTCCTGCCAGGGGTTGCCGTCGACCCGGCTGACCCAGTCGAGCGCGTTTTTCAACACGCCTGGCGGGGCCTTGTTATATTCCGGTGTTGAAATCACCACTGCATCCGACGCTGCGATCTGGGACGCGAGCCTGTCGACACTGGCAGGGATGCCGTCTTGATCCTCCAGATCACCGTCATAGAGCGGTAGCCGCAGGTCGGCCAGCGTCACCTCGGCCTGGCCGAAAAGACGAAAGGCTTCGCCCAGGAGCATCCGATTGGTCGATCCTGTGCGCAAGGCGCCGCAGATACCTAAAAGCCGGGTTGGTGGCATGGGGGTTCCTTCCTTGGTTATGCCCTTTTGGGGCAGCGTACTGACACCCTGCATCAGCAGGTTGCGTAATCGCCGGGGCAAGCAAGATCGGCCTAAAGCGTTTTTGTGAAGGTAAACGAGGTTGGGCGATCATAGCCTTCATGGGCGGCTTCACCGGTTTTGGCAAACCCCATCGCGACAAAGGCCGCATGATTGCCTGTCAATTCAACCCGCGTATCCAGTTTGAGCGCGGTCAGTCCCAGCGCCCGGGCGCGCTCCTCGGCCAGTTCCATCAGATGCCGCCCCGCACCCTGGCCGCGATAGGGTTCTGCGACAGCCATCTTTCCGATGTAAAGACAATCCGGCTTGGCGGTCAGAAACAGGCAAGCCATCGGTACGCCCTGTTCTTCCATGACCCAAACCTCACCGGTTGCG
>JAOUMG010000382.1 GCA_029881635.1 Paracoccaceae bacterium
GCAGCAGGGTCAGAAACTTAATTCTTTGATCCAACTCGAACTGCGTTACCGCCTGTTCGTTCACCAAAATCACCGGAGAATACGGGCCACCCGCAGCCAATGCTACCTGAGCTCCAAAGACCGGTGCCATCAGTGTCGCCAGAAGTGTGAAAATCAACCGCATCATTTTCCGTTCCATTTGTTCTGCTCACAGTCTGATCCGTCGTTCATGTTGCCAGCGGATATTGTATCAGCCCAGGCACTACCGCAGATCATTGCACACAGCTACGTTTATAGGTCGTGCCGGTTGCACCGCCACCAAAACCGGTCAAAACAACCGACAAATTCAGATCGGTGCTTGGGTTCACATTAGTCGAGGAAGTAAAGCGGCGCGAGAGGGAAAGATCTACCAGGGCACATTCGTTGCGATATTCAAAGCCAACTTTCGCGTTTGCCGTACTATCCGCCTCAAAATCATAGCGCCCGCCAACGACACCTCGCCAACCTTGACTGATCTGCCAGCCGGCATCGAAGGCGACCTCGGAGGTGGGAGAGAGCCTGCCTTCGGCGGTATCAGCCACCAGCCAATTGTAACTGGCCGAAAGGTCGTACTTTGGGGCATCCCAGTCGAGACGAAGTTCATCCCGGCTGAAACTCAAGGCGTCATCGAACAGAGCGCGGTTGGTGAGCGAAAGGCCAGTGTTCGTTTTGAGTTGCATCGCCACCAGCCAATCAGATGACCCCCCGTCCAGACCCGAAGCCGGACCGAACTGTCCAAGGTCGTCCGCCCGAAAAACGCGCCCGGCGGTCAGCCCCAGCGTCCACCCATCGGGGTCATACCGTGTCCAGCTGAGACCCAGATTTAGCCGGTTGCCAAGCTCTCGGCGGTCCGCGCCTGGAAAACGGCTGAAGGCAAACAGGTTCCCCTCATCGAATTCAACGATCTGGCTGTCTTCGTTGGGGACGTCTTTTGTCGAATTGGGTGCCAGAACGAGTTGGGCTATCGGTTCGATCACATGTGCGACGCCGGTCGTTGATGATTTGACCCACGGCCACCTGAGTTCGAGCGATGCCGCAGGGGTAACGCGGGTGACAGTGCCTGGATAGCTAGTGTCCTGACCGATGCCGTAAATATCGGCAGCGGTTTCGAACCCGCTTGAAACGACCATGCCGTTGCCCAGAACCCAGTTACGACGCCAATCGACGTAGGCTGAGGCACGCGCCACGTCGCGCCCGTCGGTGACACCGTCGCCATTGGCATCGAAATCCACGTTTGAGCCGCGCCGATGCGAATGGATTTGGAACCGAAACTGGCCTTCACCACCCAGCATTCGCGGTGTGAATCTGCGTTGATAGGTGGCGTCACCCACCAATGTCGGCAGCGTCGAGTTGGTTTCACCTGCCCGTATCGATTGAAAACGGAAAAGCCGTGCATCTATGTATTCGTTCCGCCTGGTACGCGTCACGTTGACGCTGCTGGCCAGGCGGTCGATATCGCTAATGCCATAGTCGAGCAGATAGGCCCGATCACTCACGCCTTGCACTGAAAAATCGAGCGAGAAATCTTTTTTCAGGTCAAAACTGCCCTCAGCAAAAAGGTAGCCACGGGTATCATTGGGCAAAAGGTCGTCACGCGTGATCGCACCATTGAACTCAATCCTCCCATTTCGGTAAGCTTGCCGGTAGCGAAAATCGATGGTTCGGGTCCCTTTTGTCGACAGGTAGGGCGTCAATGTCAGGTCGCGGCTGTCACCAATAGCGATAAAGTAGGGCAGCTTTATACCGGGGCCCAGACCAGAGCTTGTCCTGAAACTTGGCAACAGAAACCCGGAGGCGCGATCAAGGCCGGGACCCGGCATCCGAAGCCGTGGGATGTAGAAAACCGGCACACCGGCAATTCTGAACTGTGCGTGATCAAAATAAAGCTGCCGTTCTTGCTGATCGTGAATAACGCGGCGCGCACGAATTTCCCAAAGCGGTACGGGGTTCTGGGCGCATACCTGACACGCCGAGGCGACAACTTTGGTCATCTGGTTGTATCTGCCGCTAACCCGGTTCATTTCGACAGCCGCGATCTGCAACTGATTTTTGAATACCAGCCGGGCGCTTTTCAAAACGCCTTGCGACAAGTCCCGTGACAACTCTGCCGCGCTGGCCAACACGACCGTTCCATTGCCGTCTGTCAGCGTAATGGGGCCTTCAATGGTCAGCTTATCGGCGGTGCTGTCATAAACGATGCGCGTCGCGACCAGACGGTTGCCTTGATAGAAAACTTCAACCGATCCCTCAGCCGTCAGCGTTTGATCGCCGCTGATGAAAATATGATCGGCAACCAATGTTGCATTGTCCTGGGCAAACAAGGGCGACCAGACCAACGAAAGCAGTATTGCCAAAAGGACGCGCATCAGCCGTCCTCCAGGTGCAATAGCAAGCTCACCGACAACAGCAGCGCCGCTGTAGACGGACTCCACGCTGACAGGAATACTGGTATCTGGCCATTTTCACCCAAAACCTGCGCAAAGTTGCGCAGGAAGAAAATCGCAAATCCAGCAATAATTGCCAACAGAACCATCATCCCCGTCCGTCCGGATCGTGCGTGGCGCATTGTAAAGCCTGCGCCGACCAATACCATAGTGGCCATCAAAAGGGGCAAGGCCAATTCCATCTGAAACCAGACACGGTGTTTTGTGGAGGAAAACCCAGCCCTTTCCAATGCAGCGATAAAGGTAGGAAGTTCCCAAATGGGGATCGCAGACGGTGCGCCGAAACTGTCGCGTATCTGATCCGGTGTCAGTTCTGAGGGCAAACTCAGACTGTCATAATAAACCGCAGATTGTTCCGGATTTCTGCCTTGGGCAAACCGCCACTCCTTGGCGTTCGTGATGGCCCATAGCCCATCCCCCAGCTGCGCTTCGGCTGCCTCA
Organism: Paracoccaceae bacterium; assembly: GCA_029881635.1. GTDB lineage: Bacteria > Pseudomonadota > Alphaproteobacteria > Rhodobacterales > Rhodobacteraceae > Albidovulum. The sequence goes on from JAOUMG010000382.1 coordinate 2,904, forward strand.
ACCCGTGAAATCGGCCCACCATCAGGTGCGAAGGAAATGAATGTCACGCCAAACAAGGTGGTCCCGTCGAGATTTGACCTGTCGGCGCGAATTACCGTCTGCCCTTCATTCCCACCTTGCCGCAGCCAAAAACCTTCGCGTGAGATTGACAGGACGTTGTCATCACCAAGCTGGTAACGACTGGTCAGTGATTCATATCTTTTCGTGGTTCCCGCGACGATCGGATTAAGCACAGCGATCGCCAAAGCGCCGATTGTCAGCGCGGTCACAACCGGCGCGATGATCATGCGCAGGGCAGATCGCCCTGCAGCACGGATGACCACCAGTTCTGATGATCGAGACAGCGCAAGAAACAACGCGATGGCTGTCAGAATGACAATCAACGGCAAGATGCGATAGATCGACCCGGGCACATTCAAGAGCGCAAGTTCGGCCAAGGCCCCCAAGCTCAGATCAACCCGTGCGAAGCGCCTAACCTGTTCAACCATATCAATCAGGTAAAGAACACCAAAGAACCCTCCGAAAACATAGAGAAAAGTTGTTGAAAACCTTCGGGCCAGATATA
>JAOUMG010000383.1 GCA_029881635.1 Paracoccaceae bacterium
AAGACAACGATGAATATGATCAAGCGGCGCATGGCGATGCTCCCGGGTTGGAAAGGGGCGGAACGGTGCCGCCCCTATACCGGATTATTTGGGGATGCGGGAAACCTTGTGGCACCCGCCACATGATCCGCCCAGATCGCCCATCGCAGCTTTCAACCCGTCAAGCCCACCACCGGCCGCCGCTTGCATGGCCATTGCCGCAGTTACAAAGGCTTCTTCCTTGCCACCGACATCCGCTTCGGCTGTCCAGCCCTTGGCATCTGCTGTCGAGGCAGGGTTGGCCGAATTGTCAGATCCTTCGGGCCAAAGCATCGATTGGTCGATCATGGCTGTTGCCACCAGATTGTCGGCGGCCTTTTGTGCAGCGGCAGCGTCATATTCCGCTTCGCCTTTGGCCATGCCACCAAGAACGCCGATATTAAGCGCCCGATAGGCCATAATCCCTTGGCGGGCCTTGATCTGCATGCCAAATGGCGCGTCCTGTGCCATGACCGATCCGGCCAAAGCGATGGCTGCGATTGTGGCCCCAACGATAATCCGTTTCATGATGTTTCTCCCGTTGCTGCTGTTTTGCCAAAGTGTAGCTGTGCTATTATCAGTTACCATCCTTCATTTCTGCATGTTAGTAGTGAATAAATGCACAGGGTCCTATTTGGGTTTGTTTTAGCCAGTCTGTCAGGAAAATCAGGCTCGACCGGCCAAAAGTGCCGTCTTGGATCACGAGAAGTTTACCGGTGAAAGGTGGGCGATGACGCGCGACAATTGGGATGATCTTCGGTTTGTATTGGCCGTGGCGGAGGAAGGCTCAGTTAGTGGTGCCGCGCGGCGGCTGGGAGTTAACCATGCAACTGTCCTCCGGCGCGTGGCGGCCTATGAGGAGGCGGCAGGGGTTGCCCTGTTCGATAAGACGCCACGTGGCTATGAAGTGGCCGACGTTCAGCGTCCCGTTATCGAGGCTGCGCGCGAAGTCGACCGGGCCGTTCAGGCCGTCGGTCGGATGCTGCAGGGCGCGCGCGCGCCGCTGACCGGAGAGGTGCGCATCACATCCACCGATTCATTTTGCCAATATGTGCTCCCCCCCATGATCAGTGAACTGCGCCGAAAAGCGCCAGAGCTGAAAATCGAACTGCTTTGTTCAAACGCGCATCTCGATCTGGGACGCACCCATGCGGATATCACGGTGCGCCCGGCCGAAAGGCTGCCGGAGGACCTGACCGGTGAGGCGCCAGTCAGATTGAGTTTCGACCTGTTCCGCGCCAGAAACCAAGCTTTTGCCACATGGCTGGGATTTACTGGCGCTTTGTCGCGCTCAGTCGTTGGGCGGTGGCTGGATGCCAATGTCGAGGCGAGTGATATCGCGGCCAAGGCAGACAGTTTCCTTGTCTTGCGCGAGATGGCCGCCACTGGGGAAGGCATGGCCATTTTACCCTCTTATATTGGAATTGAAGATCAACGCCTGGAACAGGTGCCGGGGCGTGTGCCGTCCTTTTCCGTGGATGTCTGGGTTGCAAGCCATATTGATCTGGCTGAGGTACCGCGCATCGCAGAAGTTCGCCGCGCACTGGTCAAGATGCTGGCGGCTTGCGCCTCACGATTTACAGCGTCAGTTTAGACGACATTCAGGGCAGGGGGCGGACTTTTGGGGTTTGCCTACCGGTTGTCAGGCCGAAACCATCCGGAAAAAGGCCGAGCCATTCACCCCCTGCCAGCACCAGACATATCGCGACAACAGAAAAGACCAGTATGACGCGTCTGGTAGAGGGCGGATTTCGCGCCCATTTTGCCATTCGCAAGAGATGAGTGATACGCATCAGCCGTCAGGGTTTTCGATGAATCGTACCTTGCCGATATGGGGTAGATTGCGGTCGCGTTGGGCAAAGTCGATACCGTAACCCACAACGAATTCATCCGGAATTTCAAAGCCTGTCCAGGACGCCTTTATCGGTACTTCGCGGCGTGACGGTTTATCGAGCAAAGCACAAACCTCAAGCCGTTTCGGTTCGCGGCTTTTCAGCAGGTTGACGACGTGATGCAGGGTGAATCCCGTATCGACAATATCTTCTACCACTAGCACGTCACGCCCGGATATCTCACCGCGCAGATCCTTGAGTATTCGAACTTCGCGCGACGATTCCATGGCATCGCCATAAGATGACGCCTCCAGAAAATCGACTTCGACAGGCAGGTCGATTTCACGCACGAGGTCAGCGATGAACACGAAAGAACCGCGCAGAAGCCCGACCACGATCAGCTTGTCGGTGCCCTTGAAGGCCTGCGTGATCTCCTTTGCCAACGCTTCCACCCGCGCCGCGATGGATTTGGCCGAGATCATTTCGTCTATTACATATGGTTGATGCGACATAGCCCCCCCTTGTGCATTCGCTCCTGTCATAAGAGATAGGGCCCAGCAGGAGATCAAGTGGAAAGGGCGTGATGCCGACACATTCCGAAAGCCGTGTGCTGCCATGGACCGCAGATGAGATGTATGCGCTGGTTGCGGATGTTGCACGATATCCAGAGTTTCTGCCTTGGACCGCCGCCGCGCGCATACGGTCGCGCCAACCGGGCGAAGCGGGTTCTGAGGTGATGGAGGCCGATCTGGTCATTTCATTCAAGGTCTTTCGCGAACGGTTTGGCAGCCGGGTTGTCCTTTGGCCGCAAAAGCACCGGATCGATACCGAATATCTGGATGGCCCTTTTCGCCATATGCGATCCCATTGGGTTTTCAAAGATCGGGATGCAGGCGGATGCGATGTGGAGTTTTTCGTCGATTTTGAATTCCGAAACAGCGTTTTGCAAAAGCTGATCGGAGTGGTGTTCGACGAGGCGATGCGCAGGGTCGTGCGCGCCTTTGAGACCAGAGCGCTTGACCTTTACGGACCACGTGGGGACGACGGCAGTTTGCCAAAGTTTTAAGGAACATATCGATCGGGATCAGCGGGCGAGTGCCGCGATCAAAAGGTCCAGCGCATGTTCGACAGTCGCCTGACGCACTTTGGCCCGCCCAATGGCGCCAAATTCGACGGTTTCACTGACTGTCGCATCGTCTTTGCACGCCAGCGCGAAACAGACCCGCCCTTCGGGCTTGTGGTCAGAGCCGCCGGGGCCGGCAATGCCGGTTACCGCAATTGCATGGGTCGCCCCGGAGCGCGTCAATGCGCCCTCGGCCATTTCGACGGCCACGGGTTCAGAGACGGCACCAAAGCGATCTAGTGTCTCTTTCTCTACGCCAAGCTGTCTGGTCTTGGCAGTATTGGAATAGGTCACAAAGCCGACCTGGAAAATGTCAGATGCCCCCGGCGGGTCGGTGATGGCTGCGGAAATCATCCCACCGGTGCAACTTTCTGCCGTCGTGATCAGCGCGTGTCGGGCGCGGGCCAGTTCCAGCAGTTTTTCAGCACGGGTCATGGGCGCTACCTGATAAAGATGCCATGAGCGAGGCCTGCTGCGATCAGGGTTG
>JAOUMG010000384.1 GCA_029881635.1 Paracoccaceae bacterium
GTCAAAGTTGAAAAAGTATCCGCCATCGTCTTTTACTTTTCGGTAAATGCGGCGCTTTTGTCGTTGATCACGCTGCCATTCGGTTGGGTCGTTCCGGATACGCAGACATTTGCGATGCTGGTCGGCGCGGGTATTCTGGGTGGGTTAGGGCAGGTCTTGCTGACCTCGTCCTATCGGTTTGCGGATGCCTCGGTAATTGCACCCTTCGAATATGCCTCCATGCTGTTGGCGCTGATTGTCGGATTTGCGGTCTTTGGCGAAAAGCCGACCCTTGTGGTGATCTGTGGCGCATCATTGGTCGTCAGTGCTGGTATTTTAATTATTCTGCGCGAACGACATCTTGGGTTGGAACGTGCGCGGCAAAGAAGCTCTATGACGCCTCAGGGTTGATCGCTGCCATCGTTCTGACTAAATTTATTGGCAGAACCCTCGGGTTTGAGGTGAACATCAACACGAGGGAAACCCAGAAATGAAAAGAGCGATAATCGCTGCAGGGTTCGCTATCGCATTGGCCGGAACGTCGCAGGCAGCCACATGCGCCAAGCCGGATTTTGCGGCCAGCGCGTTACCGGAACTTGCCCGGCTGATCAATGAATTTCGGGCAAAGAACGGGGTCAACAAACTAGCGTTGGCACCATCGCTTATGGCTGCGGCGCAAGGACATGCCTGTTCGCTTGTCAAAACCAATCAATTTACCCACAACGGCAACGGCGGCCCCAAATCGCGGATGAAGCGCGCAGGCTGCCGGGCAAAGAAAACCGGTGAGAATATTGCCATGGGCTTTTCCTCGCCGGCGAAAACGATGAGCCTCTGGCTGGATTCACCGCCGCATCGGCGTATCCTGTTGATGCGGGGTATGTCGGTTATGGGGCTTGGCGTTGCCGACGCTCTGCCGGGGCAGGGTGGCGGGCCGCGTTGGGTCCTGGATGTGGCGGCGGGTTGCTGACAGCGTCAGGTTTCCAACCAGATGGTGACAGGCCCCTGATTGATCAGGTGAACATCCATGTCAGCCCCAAATTCACCATTGGATACGGGAATGCCCAATCGCCGCAGCGCATCTGAAAAATACCGATAGAGCCTTTCGCCGTCTGCGGGTGGGGCTGCGGCAGAAAAACCCGGCCGATTGCCGCGCGATGTATCCGCGGCGAGTGTGAACTGGCTAACCACAAGTGCGGCACCTTGGGTATCGACAAGCGCGCGGTTCATCTTGCCAGCCTCATCACGGAATATTCGCAACTTGGCGATCTTGGCTGCCAACTGATCTGCCTGCGCTTCGGCGTCCCCAGCCATCGCGCAAATCAGGATCAGCAAGCCTTCACCAATCTCACCGGTCACCCGTTCACCGACACTGACGCGGGCTTCGCTGACCCTTTGTACAAGCGCCCGCATCACGCAAGCTCGGCCAGCCAGGGCGGGTTTGCGCCGGGCCGTGACACCGTCACCGCAGCGGCGCGGATACCCAGCAACAGGACTTCGCCGATTTCGGTGCTGGAAAGGCTGGCGATCCCGGTTTTTGTCAGGGACCCCATGGTGTTCAGGCGCACCAGCGCGCCCGCATTGAATGTGTCGCCTGCACCCACGGTATCGGCCACATCAACCTTCTTTGCCGGGGCAAAGGCAGATGCCGTGGACGTAAACCCATGCGCACCCTTGGCCCCTTCGGTAATCAATACCAGCTTTGCGCCTGCTGCCAGAATACGTCTGGACAATTCTTCGGTATCACCATGGCCCATCAGCCAGTGCAGATCGTCGTCCGATAATTTGACGATATCGGCGACCGCCATCATCCGCGCCAATCGCGCCCTGTATGCCGGTTCGTCGGAAATGAAGCTGGGACGTATGTTGGGATCAATCATTGTCACGCGTACGGATGCTTCGCGCAGCATCAGCGCTTCGTACGCCGTGCCACAGGGTTCAGCGACAAGACTGATACCGCCAAAAAACATGGCCTCTACATTGTCGGGCAATTTGGGCAGGTCTTCGACGCCCAGCATTCGTCCAGCAGTGTTTTCATCATAGAAGGCGTATTTGGCCTGACCGTCCACGAACTCGACAAATGCCAGCGTCGTTGGGCGTGGTGACCTGACTGCCATGCCGGTGGCGACCTTCGATGCCGTCAATGTGCTGACCAGTTGCGCGCCAAACAGATCTGTCGAAATGCCGGAGAAAAATCCGGTGTCCACGCCAAGTCGGCCGAGTGCCAGCGCCGTATTGAAAACCGCCCCGCCAGCGTGGGGGGCAAAAACAGCCTCGCCGTCGGCTAACTGCCGGGGCAGCATATCAATTAGCGCTTCGCCACTGCAAAGGATCATCTGTTCACCGGTCCGTTAGCGTTAACGGTCTGCTCATAGGGAAGAACCCGATCTGCATCAATCCACATTTCTTCCATTGACGCAAATCAAGGCGAAAATGGTGGCAAATGCGCAAAGTGGCGCTTGGTAGCAATCTTCAAACCATAGGAGATTTGAAATGATCGAGAAATCTCAAACCAGCTCTTTCTGGCCATCGTTTTACGAACCCCTCAGGCAACTGGGCGGGCGGCTCGCCGAATGGGTGGCCCCCGCTTCTGAGGCATCATCGGATGACAAGGTCTACCGCATCGCTGTGGAACTGCCCGGCGTAAAGGAAAAGGACATCGATATCACCGTCAATGACGGTCTGGTCACCATCAAGGGCGAAAAGAAGGAAAGCCGCGAAGAAAAGGGCGACACCTGGTACTTCAGCGAACGTCAATACGGGGCATTCAGCCGCAGCTTTCGCCTTCCTGCGGAAGCTGACCCAGACAAGATCGAGGCTGACCTGAAAGACGGCGTGCTGACCTTGTCGGTAGCCAAGGTTGCACCCGAGGCATTGGCCAAGTCGAGGCGTATCCCGATCAGCAAGAGCTAGAAAAGCGAGCCTTGCTGCTGCAGGTCTGCAAAATAGGCGCCTGAAGCAATCAGCGCGATCAACAGGACAACTGCGATCGCGATTTTGAGCACCGACCACGGTCGTTCACCCTGAACCTTGCCGGTTTGGCCATTGACCACAAATCTGTAGCTGCGTCCGCGGAATTTGTAGGCAGCGGTCCAGACCGGCAGCAGGATATGTTTGAAGGTGACGTCAGAAACGGAGGTTTCGATCCGGTCAATTTTCTGACGGTCGCCACCAATATCAAAGCGTACGTCGCGTTCGATCATCCTGTCCATTTGGTGTCGTGCAGCGATCATGCCGTCTTCAAGCGTGACGGTGTAGCCCTCGGCCCGAAATCCAGCGAGGAATTCAGGTTGGTAGGGTTCCAACTGCGTAAGATCCCAGGGCATCAGCGCCGCCGTGTGGGTTTCTGGAAGCGACCGCGAGGCGAGCACCAGAACATCGTCAAAGTTTCTGGAGACATGGCCAGACACGGGATGCCAACGGATTTTCTGAACCTGCCGGGTTTCGCTGCGGGTGCGCCC
>JAOUMG010000385.1 GCA_029881635.1 Paracoccaceae bacterium
TGCCGAGCGCCACTTCAGATGCACCGAATTGCGGCGGTGCGGCCCATCAGGGGTAGCGGACGAAAAATACCTTAAACCTTGCGGAATTGCGCGGGCCATGTGGCGCGCCGAAGCTGCTTGGCGCGATGCGCTTGCCAAAACATCGCTTGCCGATGTGGTTGCCACAGGAATGGAAGAAACACCGGGAGAACAGGCGTTAAAGGCGGCGCTTTGGTTCAGAGAAAAGATGTCAAAAGGATAGGGCGATGATCGTGAAGAAGATTCATCGTTGGAACGCGATACTGCTGGCTGCATTTATCGTAATCCATTTGATCAATCATGTTTCCGGGTTCTGGGGCATTGCGAAATATAGCAACGTCCAAGATGCCCTCCGCATTGTCTATAGGAACGCTTTCATCGAGCCAATCCTGTTGACGTCAAGCTTGGTCCAAATCGTGTTCGGTGGCATGCTCATCTATCGCGGTTACAAACGCCTCATGAAGACGGGCTGGGGCAAAGTTCAGGTCATTTCTGGCGGGTTGTTTTTGTTTTTCCTCGCCGAGCATCTGCTGGCGCTCGTACTTGCGCGTTGGGTTGACGGGTTGGACACCAACTTCTATTGGCCCGCGTCGGTGATGAGCGGTCCGCCCTTCACGTGGTATTTCATTCCATATTATGTCATGGGCGTCGCCGCCGTGTTCACACATGTTGGATGCGCCCTGCGGCTTGCATTCCGACGGGCAGGCCGCGAGGCCGCCGGAACTGTAGTTGCATTTGCTTTCATCGTATTTGGGTTCACGCTCGGTATCCTGATCGTTTCGATCCTGCTTGGCACCTACTACGATATCAAACTGCCCCAAGAATGGGTTGCCTACCTACAGCGCTTTGTTTCCAGCTACACCCCGTAAAGCTTGGGCCGGGTACCTGCTGAGTGGGAAGCAGGCCTACTTGTCTCATCTGTCGCTTAAGTCCTGCATCAATACGGATGACCGATCCATGATGTCTTTTACGCGCACCAGATCCTCCGGTGAGTAAGCCATTGCCATTTCAGAGACGACCTCGTTCTGAACGGCAATCGCCGGCGTTGCCAAGGCTCGCCCTTTTCCAGTCAAGGATTGGCTCCAAGCACGCTGATCTTTTGGCGCCGGGCTCGCTGAATCAGGTCTTCTTTCACATGGCGCGCAACCAGATGCTGATCCCGCTCTTGGCCGAGAAACATCTCTGTGTAAGCTGCTGTTGGGTCAGCCCGGGCGATCTGAGCAGATTCATCAGGATTTCATGCTGAGATAGCGAAACCCCCAAAGGCGCAAGCAAGTGCGTCAGCGTTGTTGTACACTCATTATAGGTACGCACCACCGCAATCTGTCTGACGTCAGCGCCTACCGGGCGGATTTTGGGGTTTGAGCACCGGAATCGAGGCATGGTTTTCAGACGCCGCACATCTGACAAGAACCGCTGCGGCCTTGTTCGGAATCGCGTCAGCGCAGGAGCTGTCAGGACCGACTGGATATAACTTCATGTCAGGCCGTACCGGCGGTGCGCGGTAGGCTATTGCGTCAGCCCCCATTTCGTTAGGTTTGGCTGCGCAGTTTGGAAGGCGGCAATCCGAATTGGCGTTTGAAGGCGCGCGAAAACGCGGCGTCTGAACCGTACCCAACCCGGCTGCATATTTCTGGCGTGGTCATGTCCGTTCGGAGCAAGAGATTGCGGGCCTTCAGCAGTCGCCAGCATGCTAGATATTCGGCGGGTGGGATGCCCATCGCCGCTCGAAACTTGATCGCAAAAGACGTCCGCGACATGCCAGCCGTGCGGGCCAAAACACTGAGGGTCAATTCGGCCTCGGGGGAACCGTGGATTTGATGAAGGGCGCGGGATAATCTGGGATCATCGATAACCGCCAACACCCCTTCGTTTGGCGTATTGTCGACGAGCCACTGCCTTAGAAACGAAACGAACAGCACCTCGCCCATACGATCGGCGATTGCTGAACTGCCCGGCCTGATATCGGTACTCTCGGTAGAGATCAGATCGACGATCGCACGGAAGCGGTCTGCATTTTTGCCGGAAAAAACATCCCGGACAATCATGACCGCCGGCAGTTCTTGGAAGAGCGGATGTTCAAAGGCGTTGTCCCATTCAAAGTGCCCGCACAGCATCCGCGTCGCGCTGATTTGCGGCGCTTCTTGGGTTTCATCAAGCAAGCGCTGCATGACGCGGGCGCCGGGCTCGGGAGTTGTGTCGGGGGCATCCAGCATTTGGTGACGCGCCCCATTAGACAAAAGAACCGCATCACCGGCCCGCAAAGTTACTTGCTGATTGCCAGCCTTCAGCACGCAGGACCCTTCCAGCACCATATGCAAAGGACCATTGGCGACAGCGGGAATGTCCATCCCCCAAGGCGCGGGCATATCTTTGACAAAGTAGATGCAGGCCTTGAGGTGAACCTGCCGCAACACGTCGCTGAGTGCATCTTCTGGCATAGTGTTTTCGTAGTTCTCCGTTCGGCCCGTACGTGAGGCTTATGCCGCGCCCTTGAACATAAGGCGACCCAAAATCCCGTCATTCTGAACGCAAAGGTAAGTTATTTGAACATACTGTCATTCAAAGTTCGAAATTGGCAATGCAGTCTGTCCCAATCAGATATCCGCTTTGGAGACATAACATGCACACCACACCAAAACTGTCGCGCCGTGGGTTAATGGGGTCCGTCCCCGCGTTGGGGGGGCTGGCGCTTCTGGGCGGCGCCACCTCGCTGCAAGCGACAGCGATGCAAACCCCTTCCCTGCGCGCCATCCATCGCTTCCACATTGGGGCAATGAAGGTGGCAGTCATTGATGACGCGCGGTTCACGTTCCCCGCCCCGATGTTCGCCTCGAACCAGCCCGAAGGCACGGTCGTACCATTCTTGGAAATGTATGGCCTGCCCACGGAAACGGTCAGCCTGCACATGCAGATCACCTTCGTTGAAACGGGCGTGCACAAGGTCCTGCTGGACACGGGCATGGGGGATACCACCTTCCCAGGCAATGACGCAGACAATGGCCGCTTGCTGTCCGGCCTGAGCGCGATCGGGGTGTCGGCGGACGACATTACCGATGTCATTTTGAGCCACGGCCACCCAGACCATATTGGGTCGTGCAGCAAAGACGGCGCGCCGATGTTCACGAACGCACGCTACCATCTGCCGCCAAACGAGCTGGAATTCTGGACGCAGAAACCCGGTGGCGAGCAGAACTTCATGAACATGATGCTGGCGATTGGCACAGCGCAGCTTGAGCCTGTTCGGGGCTTGATCCAACCTTACAAGGCTGAAGACGAGATCGTGCCGGGGATTACCGCCGTTGCCGCGCCGGGCCATACATTGGGCCACCACGCGTTCTTGCTACATGACGGCAATGCCAAGCTTCTGCATTTGATGGACACCGCCGTGCATTACCT
>JAOUMG010000386.1 GCA_029881635.1 Paracoccaceae bacterium
TTCCCCAACACCCCGTGCCGGATTTCGAAGGATAATCGATCAGAAACAACGATCGGCCGGTGTTTATGGCACACCATTGCACCCCCTGCGGTCCCGCACATGAACTCAGCGGCCAGTAATCACCACTGTCGGTTCAGGAAATCGCCAGATCGCTGCCAAGATAGGGCAGCCGCGACCGTGCGCGCGCCACGCTGGCCAGATCGATCTCGGCGGCAATCAGCGCCTGCCCCGCGCCCGCGCGCGCGGCATCCTCGCCATCCGGCCCGACGATGCAGCTTTGGCCCAGATAGGTCAGCCCGCCCTCGCTTCCTGCATGGTTGGCATAAAGAACCCAGAGGCAGTTTTCAAAGGCCCGCGTCGGGATCAGTTTTTGTGCCACACCCGGCCAGTTTGCCGTCAGCGCCGTCGGCACCAGCACTGCATCCGCCCCCTTGCGCCGCGCCAGACGGACGGTTTCGGGGATCTCGCTGTCACAGCAGATCAGCAGTGCAAAGCGTATGCCGCCATAGGCAAAAACCTCGACCCGGTTGCCCGGGCTGAACGTGTCGCTTTCAAACCCCGACGGAAAGGCCAGCTTGCGGTGATGCGCAACCAACGTGCCATCGGCCCCGAAAAACGCCGCCGCATTGTAAAGCGCGCCGCCATCCCGTTCCGGATAACCGCAGACAATCGCGCAAGACCGCGCCCTTGCCAGTGCCGCCACCGATTGCAAAAGCGGCCCATCCCTGCCTTGGGCGTAACACGCGATATCGGCGGGAGCCGCATAGCCCGACAGAAAAAGCTCCGGGCAGACCACCAGATCGGGCCTGTCCGCCGCAATCGCTGCCTCCAGCGCTGCGATCCGCGCCTCGGGCGTCATCCCGCCGCCGTCGCACTGAAAGATCGCCGCCCGCATGATCAGCGCCCGACGACCAGTAACTCGCGCCGATAATCGGTCAGGTATTCGCAGCCCGTGTTAGTGACGACCACGCTATCCCCGATCCGCCCGCCGCACTGGCCATCGACCGAGATGCCGCCATCGACCGCAAAGGTCATGCCCGGCTGCAACACCGTCTTGTCGCCGGTCTTCAGTTCCGGCGCCTCCAGATAAGACATGCCGATCGACCGCCCCGTGCGATAACCCGTCTCGTATCCCCTGGCGCGGTAGACGACATTTGCCGCCTCGGCCACCGATTCCGCCGTCACCCCCGGCCGGATCGCCGCAACCGCCGCCTGCTGTGCTGCAATCGCCGCCTCCTGCACGTGCGCCGCCTCATCCGAGACGTGGCTGACAAAGAACATCCGGTCAAAACCGAGCTTGTAGAGCTTGAACTGCGCCATGTTGCAAAAGCAGAAATAGACCGGATCGCCCGGCGCCAGCCGCTTGACCGAGGCGCGGCGATGCACCATCGACGTATCCGACCCCGATTGCATGACCTGCAGGTTGTGGATCATCGGCGACACAAAGGCCTCCCACCCCTTGTCGGTCAGAAACCCCGCCGCCGCCCGCGTCCCGGCATTGATCACCGCCAGCGCCGCCTCATATTCCGGCGCGCCCTCGGCCAGCGCGCCCTCGGCGGCCCCCATCATCGCCCCCGCGATCTTGCCCGCCGTCCGCATCACCTCGATCTCTGCAGGCGACTTGACCATTCGCATCCGCCGCATGATCGGCCCGATATCGCTCAGCTTCGCCCCCGGCCGTTCATCCTCGAACCAGTTGCGCACGATGGCCGGGATCGACCCCCGCTCAATCGCCACGCGGCCCGGATTGTCGCCCAGCACCCGGCCCAGCACTGCCGGCCAGCCGTTCGGCCCCATATCCTCCCAGGTCTCCACATCGGCAACCCAGGTCATCGCCGCCACCATTTCGCTTTCCATCAGCGGCGTGATCACCACCGGGTCGGCATCGGGGCGCAGCACCAGAAAGGTCGGCCGCCCGAATTCCACCGACAGATACCCCCAGAAGCCCGCGAAATAGGCGATGGAGCTTTCATCCGTCAGCACCGCCACATCGATGCCGGCCTCCGCCAGCGCCACCTGCATCGCGCCCGTCCGCGCCCGCGCCTCATCCAGCATGTCCCGCCTCCTCCTGCCCGAACCCCTGACCTCACCCTAAGCCCGGCCTGCCCCGCCCGAACCGACCAAATGCGACGCCACCGCGTCGCGACCGGCTGCACCCGCATGTTGCCCTTTCCGCGCGCTTTCGCTAAGCCGTGCCAACGCCGGAAATCAGCAGCAGGACGCCTCGAAAATGGCCATGGAAAAGACCTTCAACGCCGCCGAGGCGGAACAGCGCCTCTATGACGCATGGGAGAAATCCGGCGCGTTCAAGGCCGGTGCCAATGCCTCGAAGGATGAAACCTTCTGCATCATGATCCCGCCGCCGAACGTGACGGGCTCGCTCCATATGGGCCATGCCTTCAACAACACGCTGCAAGACATCCTGACACGTTGGCACCGGATGCGGGGGCATGACACGCTCTGGCAGCCGGGGCAGGACCATGCGGGCATCGCGACCCAGATGGTCGTCGAACGCGAACTGGCCAAGACCAACCGCCGCCGCACGGATATGAGCCGCGATGAGTTCACCGGCCTTGTCTGGGAGCAAAAGCAGAAATCCGGCAACACCATCATCGACCAGCTCAAGCGCTTAGGGGCCTCCTGCGACTGGTCGCGCAACGCCTTCACCATGTCCGGCGCCCCGAACGCGCCTGCGGGCGAAGAGGGCAATTTCCACGATGCCGTCATCAAGGTCTTTGTCGATCTTTATAACAAAGGCAACATTTACCGCGGCAAAAGGCTGGTAAACTGGGACCCGCATTTCGAAACTGCGATATCCGACCTCGAAGTCGAACAGGTCGAGGTTGCAGGCCATATGTGGCACTTCAAATACCCGCTCGCGGACAATCCTGAAACCGGAAAGCCCGAGACCTATGAATATGTCGAGAAGGACGAGGACGGCAACGTCACCCTCCGCGAGACCCGCGACTACATCTCCATCGCCACCACCCGGCCCGAGACGATGCTCGGCGACGGCGCGGTCGCGGTGCATCCCTCCGACGAACGCTACGCCCCCATCGTCGGCAAGCTCTGCGAAATCCCCGTGGGGCCGAAGGAACACCGCCGCCTGATCCCGATCATCACCGACGAATACCCCGACCCCACCTTCGGCTCGGGTGCCGTCAAGATCACCGGCGCGCATGACTTCAACGACTACGCGGTGGCCAAGCGCGGCAATATCCCCTGCTACCGGCTGATGGACACCAAGGCCGCGATGCGCGACGACGGCGCGCCCTATGCCGAAGCCGCCGCCACCGCCATGGCTGTCGCCAAGGGCGAAAAGACCCTGACCGAGGCCGAGACGGACGCGCTCAACCTCGTCCCCGACGACCTGCGCGGGCTGGATCGCTACGAGGCCCGCAAACGCGTG
>JAOUMG010000387.1 GCA_029881635.1 Paracoccaceae bacterium
ATAGCAACTGGTACCGGGGGCGTCTAGTGGCTTTCTGGGCAAAAGTCGCATGCATCAGAGCAGACGGAAATCGCTGTTAAAATGCAGCGGGCCGACAGGTTCCGTGACGTTTCGCTCTGACAGATCAACAAGATGGGCAAAAACGTTGCGGGCGGCGGCGGGAAGCAGAATTTCCGGCGTATCTGTATATATCCGGCGGGCCAGTGACCGCGCATCTGTCATCGATACCGACAAGGCATTGATGATCGCAGCTTCGCGTTCACGCCTGTGGGCGGCGAGGAAGGCGATACGTTCCTGCGGCGCATCCACAGGGGCGCCGTGGCCGGGATAAAGCCGTGTTGGCTTCAAGGATGCCAGCCGGTCGAGCGAACGCATATAGGCCCCCATGTCGCCGTCTGGCGGCGACACCAAAGACGACGACCAGCCCATCACGTGATCGCCGGAAAAGACGACATCCCCCCAGAGAAAACTCAGATGGTTGGAAAAATGACCGGGGGTATGGATGGCTTTCAGGTGCCAGGTGTCGGCAGATACGCTTTGGCCGTCCGCAAGGCAGATGTCGGGTGCAAAACCGTGATCGGTCCCTTCGCCGCCACTGGCAGGATCGCCGTCCGCAAGGCTTGACATGAGTGCAGACATTCCGGCTGATGCCTTGCCATAGGCCAGAACGGGTGCGCCGGTTGCCGCCGACAGACCGCGTGCAAGGGGGGAATGATCCAGATGGGCATGTGTCACGAATATGTGGCTGATGGTTTCACCAGCAGCCAATGCGTCGTGAATCGCATTCATATGAGTTGCATCCTCCGGCCCAGGATCAATAACAGCGACCTGACCGGTCCCGATGATATAGGTATTGGTGCCATGCAGAGTCATTGGTGATGGGTTGGGGGCCAGTACCAAACGCAAGCCTTCTTCCAGTTGCACCGCAATGCCGGGCTTGGGAGGATAATCCGGCTTCCTGGCCATCTTGCGCTTTCTCTCTCTTAGGCAGCCAGTTAGGCTGATCGTCATGATCTTTGATTTTATCAAACGTTTTCTGCCACGTGGCCTTTACGGGCGCGCAGCGCTCATTCTTATTCTGCCTATCGTGACCATTCAACTTGTTGTGTCCATCACCTTTATCCAGCGTCACTACGAAGATGTCACCCGGCAGATGACGCGGAATGTCGTATTGGAAGTTGCCTTGCTTGCCGAAAGGGTGGGCGGGGCTTCCGACATCGCGTCTGCCCAGAAAGTGGCAGCGGAATTAGGGCAGTCTTTGGCCATGACTGTGGTGCTGCCGGCGGAAAATACGGATGTTACCGCCGCGCCGCCAGCCAGGTTCGATTTCTCGGGCCGCGTGATCGTTGCGACGCTCCACAGCTATCTTTCCGATCTGGTTGCGGTCGAGCTGTCTAACACGCGGCGGGTCCACATGATCCTGAAGACGCCGCATGGGTTAATGGATATGAACTTTGACCGGCGTCGGGTCTCGGCGACCAATCCCCACCAGCTGCTGGTTCTGATGGTCGTAACCGGTGTGCTGATGACGCTTATCGCTGTCTTGTTCTTGCGCAACCAGCTTCGCCCGATCCGTCGGCTTTCACGTGCGGCGGAGGCATTCGGCAAGGGCAGGGTGGTACCCTACAAGCCTGCGGGCGCCATTGAGGTGCGTGCGGCAGGAAACGCGTTTCTGGATATGCGCGCCCGGATCGAACGGCAGATCGAACAGCGGATGCTGCTGCTATCCGGTGTCAGTCACGATCTGCGCACACCGCTGACACGGCTGAAGCTGGGCCTGTCATTGCTCGGCGATGATACAGAGCTACAAGCGTTGGGACGCGACATTGACGAAATGCAACGGCTGTTGGATGCCTTTCTGGCTTATGTCCGCGATGAGGCGGTCGATGAAGCGCCACAGATGGTCGACCCGTGGCCATTCGTGCAATCGATCGTCGAAGACAGCCAGCGTGCGGGGCACAATGTTTCGTTGAACGGGGTACCTGAACAGGGGCCGACCATGCTTCGTGCGGGTGCCATCCGGCGAGCGGTGGACAATCTCATTAACAACGCCTCGCGTTATGGAAGTCGCATCAATGTTTCGCTGAATGTGTTGAGCAGATCCTTGCGGATCGTTGTCGAGGATAACGGGCCCGGCATTGCCGAGGAGCGTCGCGAAGAAGCCCTGCAACCGTTCACACGGCTCGATCCGTCGCGCAATCAGGATCAGGGTTCGGGGGTGGGACTGGGGCTGGCGATCACCGCAGATATCGCCCGTCAGCATGGCGGCACACTCAGGCTGGGGGTCAGCGAGAGTTTGGGCGGGCTCAAGGCTGAATTGATTCTGGCACGCTAGTTGGTGGTTCTGGGTCAGTCATCTGTAGCCACGCTAGCACCTAACCCGAGTTCATTCGCAGTTTGCCGCGGTGATCGCAGTTAACGCAGCGTCGCCTTAATCCTGCGGGATGTAGCGGGACCAGCCTAGGCGGTAGGCCTCACCATTCGTTGCACGATTCAGGAAGGTGGCAACGATATTACCGCCCCGGTCGAGAATGAATATGCGACCCCGGTTTTCTTCTTCGAAGATGAGGTGACCGGAGAAGGTGGTACTCTGAAGCCCTTCCGAAATTGTTGCTGTGCCGAGGTTTCGAAATGTTTCGGCAAACGGGCTGGTGACCTCGCCGGAATCGAAATCGTAGATGACAGTTTCGCTTGCCCCTAAAACCCGCGCATCTCGGCCCCGGTCATATGCGTTGTTGTTGAATATGGCGATCCGAAGGTCGTCGATGACATCAACGTCATGCTGCGAAATCCACGGGCCTGCCTTCTGCCAGATGATCCTGCCCGTGGAAGGCCGGTAGAGCATAACCAGCGATGGGCTGCGAAAACTCAAAAACAAATCACCGGCCTTCCAGTAAGGGCCATCGCCTAGGACCGGCACTCTGTCAAGTTTTCTTGGGGAGGGCAGGCACGGATATCCCACAATATCGAAGCAGAAGAACCGGTTCGGTATGGGTAACGCGTTTGAGCGGAATATTCACCTCCAAAACGCAAAGATTGTTGCCAAATCATGGCCTTCCCGGACTTTATTATTGACCGGTTCCGCATCAGCCGCGATATGTAACTCTCCAGTTCATTGGCTGGTATGACCTGCAGCGGTTGGAATCCGTTTAAGGCGATTTGGATGCAAGCCGTTACCAAGACCGTCACAAAGTAAACCAAAAGATTGCCAGCATATCGCCATGACAGAAACGGATGAACGTTACCTGCTGATCTGCAACACCTCCGACGGGCTTATTGCTCAGATCAACGGCGTTGTCGTGCAGCTGCAATTCGCCCGCCGCCTCGGCATGAAGCCGATCGTTTACTTGCACGAACGAAGCTATATGTTTGGTGGTCCAAATCCGTATTTCGATGCCGATC
>JAOUMG010000388.1 GCA_029881635.1 Paracoccaceae bacterium
CCCGGTAACGGCGTTTCCACCGATCATTTTTGCAGCCAAGGCACAAAGGTACCCGGCCCCGGACCCCAGATCGAGCAACCGGTCCCCCTTCTGCAAATGTCTTTGCAAAGCCCCCGCTTCCGAAGACTCGTAATTCCCGGACAGAAGCACCTCATGCAGTTTTTTGGAAACGCATTCCTTTGGTATCCAAAGATCAATGCCGCCTACAACATATTTGCGCAAAAGAAGCCTCCGCAGCCTTAAACCTTGTGCGCAGGTTGCACCCCAATCCACGCGTGTCTAGAAAAAGATATGGCGGAACGGTGCTTGGACCATTCCGGGGAGGACTATAGTTGAAACTTCTTGTCGGCCTTGGCAACCCGGGTCAGAAATACGCGATGAACCGGCACAATATCGGTTTCATGGCGGTTGACCGCATCGCCTTCGATCATGCCTTTGCGCCATGGCGAGGAAAATTTCAGGGTCAGTTTGCTGAAGGCATGCTGGGCCGCGAAAAGGTGGTTTTGCTAAAGCCAACGACCTTCATGAACCTTTCCGGCCAATCCGTCGGAGAAGCGATGCGGTTTTACAAGCTTGACGCCGCAGATGTCACCGTCTTTCACGATGAGCTCGACCTCGCACCCGGCAAGCTACGCGCCAAAACCGGCGGGGGGCATGCCGGGCACAATGGCTTGCGTTCACTACATGCCCATATCGGCGAGGCTTATAACCGTGTCCGGTTGGGCATTGGGCATCCGGGCCACAAAGACCGCGTTGCGGCATATGTTCTGTCGGATTTTGCCAAATCCGATGCAAACTGGCTGGATGACGTACTGCGCGGGATATCAGACGGGGCACCAATGCTGGCAGAGGGTGACACGGCGCGGTTCATGAATGCCGTCGCCTTGCGTGTGAACCCGCCCCGCAGTGGCACCGGGCACGCCGCACCCAAAGCGCCGGAACCTGCGCCACCCGAAGCGGCTGCGCAGCCCACAGAGCCCGAAAAAGACCATCGCAGTGCATTGCAGCGGCTCGTGGATCGGTTCAGATGAGCTGGCAGGCTGCCTTCGCACATCAGGCCAAAGCCTGTATTGAGCTGGGTTCGCCATTCACCGGGATGTTGTTGCAAAGCATCGCAACGCGCGGTTTGCCCAATGGCCCGATAGCTGACCGAATCGCGGCCTGGCCCGGTGATATCACCGCACGCGGAGCCTCAGTGCCACTACGGTTGGCGGGGGCAATGCATGGCCTGGTTCTAGAAGGGCTGGATCCGCATTTGGCCTCGCTTTACCCGCCCGCTAAAGCTGCGCCGACAGAGCTGGAGCTTTGGCAGGCCGTCACCGGCGCGATCCTCAAACATGCCGACTGGATAGACCACCGCCTGAACCGCACCCCGCAAACCAATGAGGTTGCCCGTTCGGTCGCGCTGATTGCGATATCCCGCTGGCTTACAGACAAGATCGGATTGCCGATTGTCCTGTCAGAACTCGGGGCAAGCGCGGGCCTGAACCTGTTCTTTGACCGCTATGCTCTGGAACAGGAGGGTAAACTTTTTGGACCGACAGGCCCGGTCCTGACCCTGCGCCCAGACTGGACCGGACCCCCCCCTTCGGGGGCAGGTCCAAAAATCACGGGCCGCGCTGGGGTCGACCTTGCACCGCCTGATCTGAAAACAGAACGCCTGCGCATGTTGTCTTATATCTGGCCGGATCAACCCGATCGTTTGGCCCGGACAAACGCCGCGCTTGAAGCAGCGGCAAAGCACGAACCAGCCGTGACGAAGGGTGACGCCATCGATTGGCTGGAAACCCGGTTGAAACGCCGCCACGTCGGGCAGCTACATCTCATCTATCACACGATTGCTTGGCAGTATTTTCCGACGGAATCACAAAAACGCGGCGAAGACTTGCTGGTGGCGGCAGGTGAGAATGCCACCGCGGATGCACCATTGGCACGCTTCAGCATGGAGGTTGATGCAGATGACTGCGGCGCAGGCCTTTGCCTGACGCTATGGCCCGGCGGCAAAACCCATGCTTTTGGGCGTTTCGATTTTCATGGCCGCTGGATCGACTGGCAGCCGCCCTTCTGATACTTGAATGGAAACGGAGGCGCGGCGATGAAAAAAGACCCCTCACTCAACGTTCTGGGCGAACCGCTCCAGCCATGCTCGACAAAACCCCTGACCGGCTTTTTCCGTGACGGCCATTGCAATACTTGTGCCGAAGATCATGGCAGCCACACCGTTTGCGCGATTATGACGGCGGAATTCCTGGCCTTGTCTAAATACCTCGGCAATGATCTGTCGACCTCACGGCCCGAGTTCGGCTTTGTCGGATTGAAGCCAGGCGATCATTGGTGCCTTTGCGCTGCACGGTTCTTGCAAGCGCACGACGAACAGTGTGCACCGAAAGTGAACCTTGGCGCCACTCACAAGCGGGCGACAGAAATAGTGCCGTTCAACATCCTGTCAGTTTATGCCGCCGATTGCGACTGATCTGCCTCTGCGGGGCGTGTGCCGTCCATCAACAGATCTTCTATGAACAAACTCAATAGCTGGGGTCTTCCGGTCACATTGGCCTTGCGGTAAATGGCATTTGTCTGTGCCTTTACCGTTCCTTCCGAAGTGTTACGAAGGTTGGCAATTTCTTGAGTGGTCAGCCCTTTGATCGCAAATAGTGCGACGTCCTTTTCCGCAGGAGTCAGCTGCCATTCGGTAAGTTTTTCGTCCAGCAATAGTTTGAAATTTTCACGCGCTCGTTGCAGCCCCAGCTCGGCTCTGTGGCGATCTTTTATGGTTCTATGAAGAGCAATAGCTCCAAGTATAAAGCCCAGAATCAGACCCAGTGCAGCACATATCTCCAAATATTCTCGCGTCTGCCATGGGATCGGGTGTAGGTAAACTCCGAACAGTGACAGAAGAATATCAGATACAAAAAATAGCGAGCAAAGCGCTTGAATGGCCAGTATTGCAACGATTAGGTATTTCCTGCGCACGCCGTCAACACCTCATGCGGATTGGTTGTCTTTTCGACAAGGCGCGCGTCAATCAGACGGCTCCCAAGTGACATCCTAGTATTATTCTATCTCGTCGTCATCTTCCCCGTCGCTATCTTCGGCGTCACTTTCGCCATAATCGTTGCTTCCGGTCTCGTCGTTTTGCGTACCAGAATTGTCTTGGGGCACGATTTCAGCGTTAGCATCGGTTACTTGGGCATCACCGTTTAGGTGCTGATAGTCACGCAATACTTCCCCCGTCCGGGGATTTACGATAATTTCCCTCCAAAAGCTCGCATTGGTTGCAATAATTCGGGTACGCCCAAGCAAAGTTCGGCTTACTTCGACCTTCAAATAGCCCTGCGATTTCAGCTTTTTTCTGATTTCCGCAACCACGTCACGCGCCAGAACCGGGCGTGGAATGAACG
>JAOUMG010000389.1 GCA_029881635.1 Paracoccaceae bacterium
CCGCTTTGGTCACAACACTGACGTTTTCACTGAAATTCGGCGCGATCATCCGATCAAAAATCTGCCCCAAAAACACGTCAGAGGGATAGCTTATGACGGGAAATTGGCCTGAGCGCGAAACGGCCTCCATCGACGGGATGCAAACCGGCATCAGCAGATCCGTACCCAGCGGCACGACATCAAGAGCCTGGATATCCAGTGGCCCGCGGGCGCCGGGAAGTTCGTACATGACCGCAAAGTCCACGTCGCGCGACAGCAAGAGCATCAGGCATTCATCGCGATTACCCGACCGCACCCTGACAGAGGCACCATCATCCGATGTCAGCGCCCGCACGATCCATGGTGATACAGTCGTAGTGATCGCGTGCTGGCACGCAATGCTGAGTGACCCGCGGGAAAGACCCGCCGCCGCTTTCAACGCGATCCGCAGTTTGCGCAATTGTGTGCTCAGGTTCCGCAGTTCCGGCTCCAGCGCCTCAATTCCGGGCATCAGAGTGATCGGCTTACGGCGCCGGTCAAACAAGGTCGCGCCGACACTGTCTTCGATCAGGCGAACGCGGCGTGTGAAGGCGGATTGCGTCAGAAACCGCCGTTCAGCCGCCCGCGACAGCGAACCGCTGTCGAGCACAGCCAATATATCATCAATCCATTCCAACCGCATAGGGCAAGTGCTATCCGCCCCGGTGGTAACATGCAAGATTTGCAAGTTACATGACGAATTTTGCATTGGATTTGCTTTGGCAGGGCATTTAATCAGCGGTTATAGCAAATTCAGGACGCCAAAAATGCATCTCGCCAGATTTCCCCGCCGCTTTATCGCCCACCTACCCACCCCGCTGGAGCGCCTTGATCGCCTGACCGCGGAACTTGGCGGGCCAGAGATCTGGATCAAGCGCGACGATTGCACTGGGCTTTCAACCGGTGGGAACAAGACCCGCAAGCTGGAATTTCTGATGGCCGAGGCTGAACTGCAGGGCGCCGAGGTGGTGATGACGCAAGGTGCCACCCAGTCGAACCACGCGCGCCAGACCGCAGCCTTTGCAGCGAAGCTGGGGATGAAATGCCATATCCTGCTGGAGGACCGCACTGGATCGAACAACGCCAACTACAACCATAACGGCAACGTCCTTCTGGACCACCTGCATGGCGCAACAACCGAAAAGCGCCCGGGCGGCGGCGACATGAATGCCGAGATGGAAAAAGTGGCCGACAAGCTGCGCGCCGACGGCAAGAAGGTTTACACGATCCCCGGCGGCGGCTCGAACCCGACGGGCGCCTTGGGCTATGTGAACTGCGCGTTCGAGATGCTGGCACAAGCCAATAATGGCGGGCTGAAAATCGACCATATCGTCACCGCAACTGGGTCGGCGGGAACACAAGCCGGGCTGATCGTTGGGCTGAAGGCGATGAATGCGCAGATCCCGCTTTTGGGCATCGGCGTGCGTGCGCCCAAAGCCAAGCAGGAAGAAAACGTCTATAATCTGGCCCGGGCCACGGCAGAAAAGCTGGGTTGCCCCGGCGTCGTTTCCCGCGAAGATGTGGTTGCCAATACCGACTACGTGGGCGAGGGCTACGGCATTCCGACGCAAAGCGGCATGGACGCCATCAAGATGTTTGCCGAACTGGAAAGCATTCTTCTGGATCCGGTTTATTCCGCCAAAGGGGCTGCGGGTTTCATCGACCTTATCCGCAAGGGCCACTTCAAGAAGGGCGAACGCGTTATCTTCTTGCACACCGGAGGTTCTGCGGCGCTGTTCGGCTATGATGCGGCGTTTGATTTTGCGGGTCGCTGGACAGTGCCCGCCGCCACATAGCGGTGCAATGAGGGGATAACTGGCAGGCTCTCGGTCTATCGGGGGCAATTTCGGTGATCGGCGAATACGATCTTTGGTTTGCCTGGGTTATCCGGCGCGCAGCGAGCGGGCACAGGAATTTCTGTCGAAGATTCTCCGTCATTGACTACGATTGGACAGAACGATCGGTTACACAGCTATCCCAAAGGGTTTGAGGAACGCCGATGTCCCAGCACATGACGACTGAAACTGAACTTCTGCCCGGGCTTGCGGATTTCCCCAGGGCGAAACTGTTTTCCTCACCCACCGACATCGAACCACTGCCAAGGCTTGGCAAACGGCTTGGGATCGATCTGAAGGTCAAACGCGATGACCTGCTGCCTGTCGCGATGGGCGGCAACAAGATCCGGCAGTTGGAATATTATCTGGGCGAGGCTATCGCCCGACAGGCCGACTGTGTTCTGATCACCGGCGCCGTGCAGTCGAATTTTGTGCGCCTGTGTGCGGCATGCGCAAGAAAGCTTGGGCTGGAACCACATATCCAGCTGGAAAACCGGGTGCCAAAGGACGATGCCACCTACAGCCATTCCGGCAACGTGCTGCTGAACCAGCTTTTGGGGGCAACGATTCACTATTACAGCGGCGAACAGACCGAAGCCGCCGCCGATGCGAATTTGGATGCGCTGGCCGAGGATTTGCGCCGCAAGGGGAAATCCCCCTATGTTATCCATCTGGGCACCGACCATCCGCCTCTGGGTGGACTTGGCTATGCCCGTGCCGCCGCCGAAATGTTTCTTCAATATGAAGCAACCGGCCAGAAACCGGATCACGTTGTTTTGGGGTCGGGCAGCGGATTGACCCATGCGGGTTTCCTCGCCGGTGTCAGAACCATCGGTTGGAACATGCCCGTTCATGGAATTTGCGTTCGCCGCCCGGCAACGGAGCAAGCGCCACGCATCCTGAAGCGCGCAACCGAAATCTGCCGGATGCTTGGCTCTGGCTACAGTGTTGAAGACAAAGACATCAGTGTCGATGACCGCGCACTTGACCCAGGATATGGGCTACTGAATGACGCGGTTAGAAATGCGATGGAATACGCCGCTTACGACGAAGGTTTGCTTTTGGATCCCGTTTACACCGGACGCGTGTTGGCCGGAATGATCGGTCTGACCAAGCAAGGTCTGATCGAGCATGGCCAGTCGGTGGCATTCATCCACACAGGCGGACTGCCCGCAATATTTGCGTATCAACGCGAGCTGATCTGAGCTTTTACGCAAAGCGATCAAGCGGAACAGTCTTTGGTCAAGCCTCTTTTGGGCCGAATGCTACGGGTCGGGTCGGTCCGTCAGGTTTGCCTGAAAAGAAATTGACTGAGATTGCGCCAGCCATATACCTCCCCTTTACCGGGCAGTGCTGCGATAACCTTCAGAATAACGGCGATATCTTGCGGCGCACAATCGTCGGACTGGCGCGCTTGACGGACCCCAGCCTTGCGCAATGGATCGACGAGAACGCTCAGTTTCCCAATGCAATGGTAGACTGCATTGTTCCGGCCACCGGAGAGGCAGAGCTAGCCTTCGTTCGGAACATCGGCATTGATGATGCA
>JAOUMG010000390.1 GCA_029881635.1 Paracoccaceae bacterium
GACAAGCGCCAGACTGGCGCGGCCTTTTAATGCCAGAGGCCGTCCGTCAAATGTGGTGGCAACAGCAGTCGAAGCGCCGGGAATTCCCAAGGTGATGGAACTGATAGCCCCGCCATACATTGCGCCGTAGTATATGGCGGCCAGAAAGATGATTGCTGATGCGGGCGGCACAAGAAAAGTAATGGGCAGCAAAATCGCCACACCATTCACCGAGCCAAGCCCCGGCATGGCGCCGATAAACAGACCCAACGTGACCCCGACCATGATCAGCATCAGGTTGATGGGCTGAAGCGCATCTAAAAGGCCACCGGCAAGAAGTCCCAGGATTTCCATAGTATCAGTTTCACTCCCCAGCCCAATTGGGCACTTTAAACCCGCGTCAGTAGATGATCGTGTTCAGCCAGTTGAAAAGTGGCTCGGTAAATTTCATGCCCTTGGGCAATGTGATGCGCATCAGCGCCTCGAAAAAGAAGAAGAATATCACCGGCGTCGCGATGGAGATCACAAGTGATACCCACAGCCTGTGGCGGCCCAGAAACCAGACGTAATAGAAGAGGAAAAGCATCATCGCGCCATACATCGAAATGATACCGACGAGGGCGACGAAAACAAAAATTCCACCAAAAACCTGGATGATCATTTTCCGACCTTCGGCGTCCAGAACCGGTTCGTCGGATTGGGAAGGCGGCGATGACCGCCTTACCGCGTTGAATGCAATGATAACTGTACAGACAAGCATGATGCCCGAGAGCCAGAATGGCCAGGCACCGCCCCCTGGGCCCTCACCCTTGATATAAAAAATCTCGAGTTCGGTACTTTTTATCATCATGTAGATGGACAGGACGCCCAAGATAACCGCCGTGATAATCTCTCCGCGCCGCATAGTTGGTCTCCCTGTCCATCAATCTTCTAAGCCGGTGGCTTATTCGCCCATCTTCGCCAGCAGTTCCTTGTGGTTATCGATCTGAAGCTGCCAATAGGACGACTGCTCAGCTGGATCCATCCACAGAGGGGAAAGGCTTTCGGATTCCATGTAGCCCTGCCACTCTTCTGAGTCGTAGATGGTCTTGAAAAGACCCTGGTAGTATTCAGCGGCTTCAGCCGACATACCGGGCGCACCCACGACAGCACGCTGGTTGTAATAGCTGAAATCCTTGCCCAGTTCCTTGACGGTTCGGACATCTGGCAGTGCTGCAAGGCGCTCATCCGAGAAGGCCAGAAGCGGCACAACGTCGCCGGATTCAAAGAAACCTTTGGCTTCTGACGGGTTGTTCACGGATGCCATGATCTGCTGACCGGCAAGATCCTTGGCAACGGCGCCGCCACCTTTGTAGGGGATGTACTTGATCGAAAGATCGAAGTTCTGCTCAAGGAAGGTGATGACAAGGCTGTCTTCCTGCCCTTTGCCGGTACCGCCCATCACGTAGCCGCCCTTTTTCACTTCGTCGAGCCAGCCTTCGAAAGTCGTGATACCGCTGTCCTTGTGAACCCACAGAACAAACGGATCGACGCCCATCATGGCAACTGGCGTGAACGTCGTGACATCGATGCCCAGATCAGGCTGACGCAGCGGCGTGGTGAAGAAGGAATTCAGCGTGACCAGAATCGTGTGATCCGGATCGGAAGCGGTGTTCAAAGCGATCAATGCCTCGGCACCGGACCCGCCACCTTTGTTATTCGGAACCAGCGGGCGGTTGGTCAGATCCTTCTTTTCAGCCACTGACTGAATGAAGCGTGCAATCTGGTCAGCACCGCCACCAGCACCCGCCATGATCACGAAATCAATCGGCTTATTTGGTTCCCAGGCCTGAACGGCCCCGGTCATGCTCATCAGGCCAAGCGCAGCTGCGCCAACCAGTTTTGTGAAAATATTTGTTGTAGTCGCCATTTGGTCCTCCCTTTTGGCAGTAAATTCGTGAGAGATTTTTCTCCGTTAGTGAAACCGTTCTTAGTGCGGTCTTGCAGATCGTGTCGTTCGATAAATACCTCGTCAATGATTCAAGAGTACCGGCATTTCTGCCGTATCCACAATGGTTTGTGTGTTGCCGCCAAAAACGGTTTCGCGTTCATGGCTGTCCCCGTAGGCGCCCATTATCAAGATGTCCGCGCCAATTTCAGAGCTCGCGCGCAGCAATTCTGCGCCAATCTTTTTGGTGGATTTGATCTTTTCGATACCGGCCTTAATTCCGTGAAGCGCCAGATAGGCAACCAGGTCCTCAGCCGATGTCCCCGGCCCCGCATCCGAGCCATTGGAGAGAATCGAAATTGTATCCGCCGCTCGCAAAATGCTTTTGCACTGTGCCAGCGCGCGGGCGGCTTCGGCGCTCCCGTTCCAGGCGATTGCAACACTAACACCCAGAACGCTGGGTGGGGTGGATGTGGGCGGGCACATCAATACCGGGCGCCCGGAATGAAAGAGTGCTGATTTGAGGGTATTGTGCCCAAGGTTCCTGTCTCGGTCCGGCTTGGCCACTGCAATAATGTCGCAAAGCCTTCCGCGTCGTTTGATCACATCAACCTGACGACCGGCTTCTTCGATGAAAGATGCCGTCGCGGCCTTTCCGACTTTCTTGCCAGTCAGGTCCAGCTTCAACTTGTTGGCAAGAACCGTCACCTCATCGCGCAGCCCAACTTCTTCCAGATCGGCAACCTGATACGAATGCTTGAGGATCTGCTTGCGCAAAAAATCGGGAATCGCAACGCCGTAGGGCATCAGGTCTTCCGGGCGGGCGCGGCAATGCACGATTTCAATATGCGATTTATGACGATGTGCGAGTGCTGCAGCATGGGCCAAAACATTGTCACCCTTGCCGTCACCACGCACGGGAATGAGGATTTTATGGATCACAGAATTATCTCCTTAACCCGCATTCTTTGCCCAGGGTACATTGCGCAGGGCGCAATATCCGCGTCGGTCACGCCATAACAGTATTGTATCTGCATACCCTAAGCCCCCAATACATCCCCGGCACTTAAGCCCACACTTGCGGCCCAAACCGACGCCGCCTGCTTCTCGCCACCCGCGGGCTTGACCCGTTTCACGAGGATACGACCGCCGATACACTGGACTGTAACACCTTCTTCCGCCACCGCAATAACGCGTCCGGATATCCCGTCACCACTTTGACGCGAGCTATCGAAAATGCGGACTTCGGTATCTCCATGCTTTGTCCAGGCACCCGGCGCAGGGTTCGCGCCGCGGATTAGGTCGTAAACCTGCCCGACAGGTTTGTTCCAGTCGATATGCGTGTGCTTGCGCGTACATCGCCGCTCATAGGTGGCCTTCGATTCATCTTGATGAATGTGCGGCGGGTTGCCCGAGCGGTAGAGATCGCAGACCTTGAGCACGGATTCCACGGCCGATGGGTAGATCTTCTTGAAATACAAGTCG
>JAOUMG010000014.1 GCA_029881635.1 Paracoccaceae bacterium
CGCGGGGCGAGGGTGGTTATCTGACCAACTCCGAGGGCGAGCGCTTCATGGAACGCTATGCGCCGACCTACAAGGATCTGGCATCCCGCGATGTGGTCAGCCGCTGCATGACGCTGGAAATCCGTGAAGGGCGCGGCGTGGGACCGAACAAGGACCACATTCACCTCAACCTCAACCACCTGCCGCCCGAAACGCTGCAACTGCGCCTGCCGGGCATTTCGGAAAGCGCGCGGATCTTTGCGGGTGTGGACCTGACCAAGGAACCGATCCCGGTCATCCCGACAGTGCATTACAACATGGGCGGTATCCCCACCAACTATTGGGGCGAGGTGCTTAACCCCACGGCCAAGAATCCCGATGCCATCGTCCCCGGCCTGATGGCGGTGGGCGAGGCGGGCTGTGCCAGCGTGCATGGTGCCAACCGCCTTGGGTCAAACAGCCTGATCGACCTTGTCGTCTTTGGCCGCGCCGCTGCGATCCGCGCGGGCGAGGTCGTCAACCCCAAGGACCGCAATCAACCGGTCAACACCGCCAGCGTCGACAAGGCGCTGGGTCACTTCGACAAATACCGTAACGCAAACGGATCGGTGCCCACGGCCGACCTGCGGCTGGAAATGCAAAAAACCATGCAGGAGGACGCGGCGGTTTTCCGCACCGACAAGACGCTGGCCGAAGGCGTTAAGAAGATGACGGCGGTTGCCGCCAAAATGGACGATCTGAAGGTCACTGACCGCAGTCTTGTCTGGAATTCCGACCTGATGGAAACGCTGGAACTGGCGAACCTGATGCCAAACGCATTGGCCACCATCGTGGCCGCCGAGGCGCGCAAGGAAAGCCGGGGCGCCCATGCCCACGAAGATTACCCCGACCGCGACGACAAGAAATGGCGTGTCCATTCGCTGGCCCATGTCGCAGGCAACAAGGTCACGCTATCGACCCGCCCCGTTCATCTGGACCCGCTGACAGGTGAAAAAGAGGGTGGCATCGACATGAAGAAAATTGCACCGAAAGCGAGGGTTTACTAATGAAAGCAGTCCTGGTTCTGGGCCTTGTTGCTGCGCTGACCCTTCCTGGCTGCGCCGGGGTGATTGTGGCCGATGCGACGCGCAAGGAATCGCGCACAGCCATCGCCAAGGTAATGACTGCCGAACGCCCTGCCGTCGATAGTGCCGAAGCTGCGACCTGCGTCCAAAAAGCGATGAGCCTTATCGAAACGACCCAATTGGGTCTCGATGGCAGTCACAAGGGCGTATCAACCGAAAACCGCGCGAAGATCCTGACCTATGCCGCACGTCCGGATGCGGTGGCCTGTCTTGACGCGCTGCCGGTGGCTGAAACGGCAACCTGATGGGGAACGTTACGGCGGCTAGCGGTGTAATTTATTCAAGACCGCTCAAACCCATGTCCAACAAGAGGAGCAAGCAGTGCAGAAACTTCACAAACAGATAATTGTCACGGTATTTCTGGCAGCTCTCGCCGGTTGTACGACCGAAAGCCAAAGCGCCGGACAGCCCACGCTGAAATACACCAAGCAAAAGCGCGGGGCATCAACGCTCAGCGGCGGTGCCGGGTATCATGGCGCCTATCTCACGCCGGTAACGCCCGAAGCGGCAAGCCCCGAGCCGAAGAAAAAGGCACCCAAAGCGGCACCCGGAAAACTGCCGCTGCCGGTTGACTACCCGGTGACGCCGGAGGAAGAAAAAATGTGGAACAAACTGACGCTGGAACAGCAAAAGCGCGCCATGCTGTTCTTGCAGGACGGATCAACCATCAGCGCCTCGCTCAAGAACGAATGATGATGGCCGTCGCATTCGCCATAATTGCGGCCCTGTTTCTGGCCACCTGCGGCCCGATGACAGTTGAACGTGCCGAACGCGAATGCTTCAGCCGTGCCTATCATGCCGCCGGTCCGCGCGGCATGGTCAAGGTGGGTGCAGGGTCTGGCGGGGCAAGCGCTGCGCTCGACCTGACCATCACCACCGACTTTATTCAGGGCAAAGATCCCTCGGCGCTTTACGATGCCTGTGTTTACCGAAAATCCGGCCAGCCCCCGCGCCAGCCGCTCTATACCCGCCCCGATTGGAAGGGATAAATCATGGTCCAGTTCACGCTTCCTAAAAACTCCAAGATCCGCGTCGGCAAGACCTGGCCGAAACCGTCGGGTGCGAATATCCGCAAGTTCCAGATCTATCGCTGGAGCCCGGATGACGGCGAAAATCCAAGGGTCGACACCTATTTCCTCGACATGGATCAGTGCGGCCCGATGGTTCTGGACGCGCTGATCAAGATCAAGAACGAGGTGGACCCGACGCTAACCTTCCGCCGGTCGTGCCGCGAAGGCATCTGCGGTTCTTGCGCGATGAACATCGGTGGGATCAACACGCTGGCCTGCATCTATGGCCTTGATGAGGTCAAGGGCGATGTGAAGATCTACCCGCTGCCGCATATGCCGGTGGTCAAGGATCTGATCCCGGATCTTACGCATTTCTACGCCCAGCACGCTTCGATCATGCCCTGGCTGGAGACAAAGACAAATACCCCCGCCAAGGAATGGAAGCAGTCGATCGGCGACAGGGAAAAGCTCGACGGGCTTTATGAATGTGTCATGTGCGCCTGCTGCTCGACCTCGTGTCCCAGCTACTGGTGGAACTCCGACCGTTACCTCGGCCCTGCCGCCCTTTTGCATGCCTATCGCTGGATCATCGATTCACGTGATGAGGCCACGCCCGAGCGGCTGGATGACCTTGAAGATCCGTTCAAGCTTTACCGGTGTCACACCATCATGAATTGCGCCAAGACCTGCCCCAAGGGCCTGAACCCGGCCAAGGCAATCGCCGAAGTCAAGAAGATGATGGTCGAACGGGTCGTATGAGAACCGGCATCGCGCCATCGCTATCGGGCGTGTTCGGCATTCCATGTTGTACGCGAAATTGACCAGACCTGTGCTACGGTCGGACAGCAGCGCGGATCGTTAGGGCCAAGGACCGTTGTGGTGATCAGAATGCGGTCGGGATAAAAGCGCACATCGCGCGGATCATATCCAAAGAGATTGGTGATGATGCGGTCACGGACGAACCCCGCTTCGATCCGGGTGAAATGCCCCACAACGATGCCGGTATTGCCAGCCGCGCCCACAATGACGGGATAGACGACGCCGATCGCCTCGCGCATCTGCGAAGGATCGTCGCTGTCGGTCAGCCAGGCAAAGGCAGCGCTCTGCTGACCGGGTGCGAGCGATTGCACCAAAAACCCCTCCAGATCGCCCCAGCGGGACAGATCCTGTGACGTGGCGGCGCTGCCAAAAAGGCAGAGCAGGGCGGCAAGCCAATAGCGGAACCGGCAGGGTCGCATCGGGGCAGTCCTTTGCCAGAAAGTGAAGGCTGGGCAAGCATAATGCGTGGTAATCGGCGGCGTCAACGTTCCGGCCCCGATTGATCCACGTCATTCCCCGACCTGCCGAAACCCGGCAGGGTGCACCCCACGTTGACCTTGAATGAACCACCATGAGCCCAACCACCGAAACCCCTGCCAAGCGCCACACCAGACCCGGCCCGCCAGATGCGCCTGCTCCGGTGCTGGTGCGCGCGATTTCCTTGCCGCTACTGATCCTCTATGGCCTTGGTGTCACCATCGGTGCCGGGATTTACGTGTTGATCGGGGCCAGTGTCGCGCTGGCTGGCATCTACGCGCCCGCGTCGTTTCTGGTGGCGGCATTCGTGATGATGTTCAGTGCGGGCAGCTTTGCTGAACTGTCCGGGCGCCACCCCAAAAGCGCTGGCGAAGCGATCTATGTCGAAGCCGCCTTTGGGCGCCCCTGGCTGACCGTCGCGACCGGCGGCTTTCTGGTCCTGTCGGGCATTGTCGCGGCAGCGACGATTTCGCTGGGCAGTGCCGGCTATCTGCTGGTGCTGCTGGATCTGCCGCGCCCCTTGGTCATTGTCGCCGTCGTTGGCCTGATGGGGGCCATCGCCGCCTGGGGTATCGTCGAATCCGTGGCCTTTGCCGCCATCCTGACCGTGATCGAGATCCTCGGGCTGATTACCATCGTTGTCGCCGGGGTCTGGCACCATCCCGAAATCCTGCGCCAGTTGCCCGAGGTGCTGCCACCCCTGTCCGATACCAGCGCCTTGACCGGTGTCGTGGCCGCCAGCCTGATCGCCTTTTTCGCCTTCATCGGCTTTGACGATATCGTCAGCGTGGTCGAGGAAACCAAGAACCCCACCCGTACCATGCCCCTGGGCATCCTGCTGACGCTGGCAATTGCGGTGCTGATCTACTTCTCCGTCGTTTCAGTCGCGGTGCTGACCATGCCGCTGGACGCGCTTGGCAGCAGCACGGCGCCCGTCAGCCTGATGTTCGAAAACCTGACGGGGTTTTCGCCGCTGGCCATCACCCTGATTGCCATCATCGCCACGCTGAACGGCATCGTCATCCAGATCATCATGGGGTCGCGGGTGCTTTATGGATTGGCAAAGGCCGGCCGGATCCCGGCGGTTCTGGGCCGTGTCAACCCGGTCACCCGCACGCCGCTGATCGCCACCTTTCTGGTGACAGCACTTGTGTTGATGCTGGCGCTGTTCTTCCCGATCGAGAAGCTGGCTGAAATGACCACTCAGGTCATTCTGGTGATCTTCGTGCTGGTCAACGCGGCCCTGATCAAGATGAAATGGCGCAAGGTTGCCGCCCCCCAAGGCATCATCACTGTCCCCTCCTGGGTGCCGGTCGCAGGCCTGCTAAGCTGCCTGGCGCTGCTGGTCGGGCCGTTTCTGATTTAGTAGCAAGGGTACCGCGCAGGTGAGGTAGCTGGTTCCCTCACGGCGGCGGGGCCGGGGAGGTCTCGGCGGCTCGGTGTGGAGCGTCGGGTGTGAGAGCTTGGGGTTTTGCAGTTGTTATTTCGGAGATTTTCGCCGAACTTTAATTACCGCGAGTCGTAATCGGGTGTCGTCGCAAGGACCGCAGAGCAGTTGGCGGGCTGGAAACTCACCCTACGGCTTGCTGAAAATCTGGAAATGATATCATTCACTTTTCACCTCAAAGGTAAATTGGCCGCTAGTAATAGAAGTCGCACTGCTTTCGATAAGATTCTAAATTTTCGAAAAGCCTCCTGGGCGGTTGGCTGGTGAGAAGTAATATGTGATATTCCGAGTAAATTGGTTGGTGTGTTTCCACGTCACTGCATGACGTCAATATATCTCTATACTTTATATTTTTTGAATTAAGATCCTCAACTACGTCTGACGTAACTTGGCCTAGCTTTTTCTCGAACTGCGCCTCATCATCGCGCGGGCCCTTTCTCACAATATCTATCTCCATCTCCATTTTTTTCGAAATTTCTTCAAGAGCGTTCGCGATATTGGATTTAAAGCGGAAATGTACCGTTACCCCACGCGGTAAAGGCCCGTAGAAGTGAATACTGTTAATCTCAGGCAATGAGATTGTGACAATCTTATTCAGCGTCCTGTTTTCGTCCGTGCATTGATCAACGTCCCGGTAGTTTGTCACTATTTCAATGTTGCAATCAGAAACGCTCACTTTAGTTTTCTTAGGGAAAAGAGAGAAGTCAACAAGATCTCTCGAGATTTCTTGTTCTAAATATGAGATTTCAGAATTTGCGAAACTTGGAGCCGCAGCTGCCGAAATAGCGACT
This sequence comes from Paracoccaceae bacterium, assembly GCA_029881635.1. Classification (GTDB taxonomy): domain Bacteria; phylum Pseudomonadota; class Alphaproteobacteria; order Rhodobacterales; family Rhodobacteraceae; genus Albidovulum. Next base: position 5,648 of record JAOUMG010000014.1, read on the forward strand.
AGTATGAGTAAAATATTGTACGACTTTACCAGTCCGAAACGAACTAGAGGAACGGCCATCTCTAAATTTCCTTTCCAAAAGTAATCTGCGTTGATCTTTAGGTGGCAAAACCTTTGCTGCCGCTCAATCAAATGCACTCCAAAACTACGCCCAGGCAGAAGCCGACAATAAATCTTCCTAGATTTACCCCCACTACACCTTCACCAGCCCGACTGTTAACTCAGCCAACGCGAGTGTCAATTGATCATTGCTTCGCGTTTGACGGGTAGAAGGGCGGGCATGTTGCAGCAACTCCATGCCAATGCGATCTTAATCAGCCATCTGGGACTATGACTGTCACCAGCCGGGCTGGATGAAGAGGTCGAGTTTGGGGTCGTAGTAAGTGCGTTGAGGTTTTGCAGACCCGAGTCGTCGTACATCTCCCCGTTGAAGACCTTGATCCCGGGCAAGGTCAGCGGCTGGAGTTGTGCGACCTCTTCGCGTAGAGTCTGCCGTTGGCGGCCCAACCGGACATTCGGGGCAGACCATCATCGCGGGGGATTACGAAGGGCACGCCGACAGTCTGCATTCGCCCCGATTGACGCCGCCGGTTCGGACCGGCAAGGATGCGGGCAACCTCGGAAGGATCCGCCATGAAACCAGCCCACCCCGAAACCGCCGCCCCAACGGATGCGGATGCCCGTAAATCCATCAAGCCGGTGGTCTGTTATCCGCCCGACACGCTGCCTACCCCCGACATGGCGCTTTACCGTGCCGCACGGACCGGCCTGACGCCGGTGAGCGAGGCTGTCGCTGCCCCGCGTGAGGCGGCGACATTCCACGTGCCAGCGGGGCATTTCTTTCGCATCCATTCCGTGGACGGCCCGCAGGTGGGCGACCTCAACCTCTGGAATGCCAATGACCTTACCGAGCGGTTCTATTCCGGCAAGACCCGTGCCCTGCACGGCACGCATCTGAGCACGGGCGACCGGATGTGGTCATCATTCCCGCATCTGCGCCCGATGGCGACGATCACCCATGATACGCTGGACTGGTATGGCTTCGACAGCTTTGGCGGGTCGGTTCATGACGTGATCGGGACGCGCTGCGACCCTTACACGCATTGCCTGCTGAGCGATGGCGGCCAGTACCACCATTGCTGCCATTCCAACCTGATCCGCGCCCTGGCCCAGCAAACCGGCCTGTCCCTGCGCGAGGCGGAACCTTTCGTGCATGACGTCCTCAATGTCTTCATGTGCACGGGGTTCACCCGCGATACCGGGCAATATTTCATGAAGGCGAGCCCGGTTCGCCCCGGTGACTACCTCGAGTTTTTTGCCGAGATCGACCTTCTCGGTGCGCTCAGCGCCTGCCCGGGGGGCGATTGTTCGGCAGAGCACTCATCGGACGCGGCCGCCTGTTACCCGCTGCGGGTGGAGGTTTTGCGCCCGGCCGACGGTTCCCTGGACGGCTGGGATTCCCCGGCTGTAAACACCTATGACCGCAGTCACGGCGCCTGATTGCAGCGCGGCGGCTATTGCCGGATGAAATGCAGGCGATCAAATTTTCGGCGGAGTGCTGCGACACGGGGGGCGATATCCTCGGGCGCGTTCGACCGTAATGCCTCGGCCACCAGTGCCGCTATGGCGGGAATGTCGGTGACGGTCACACCCCAGCGAACCAGTTCCGGCGTGCCGATCCGCAGACCGTTCATGTCACCCGCCACCTCGGCGACGGGCAGGCCGATGCCGCAGGCCAGGAAACCTGCCTTGCGCAGCTTTTTGGACGCTGCCTGACCGCCGCCAAAGCTTGCCGCCTCGACCGCGAACTGGTGCGATCTGGAATAGCCCTTTGCGCTGGCGAACACCGGCAGGCCGTGACCGGACAAAGCGTCGGCAAAGGCGCGTGATGTGGCGATCATGGCGTTTGCATAGGCGTTGCCGTGGTCGCGCCAGTCAAGCAATGACAGTGCCAGCGCCGCCGATTTGGCCGCATCGAAATTCGCCGTCATGCCGGGAAAGGCGATGTGGTCAAGGCGCTCGGCAATGGCCGCGTCATTGGTTACGATCAGACCGCCCGCAGGACCACCAAGGCTTTTGTAGGTGGACATCGTCATCAGATGCGCGCCTTCAGCCAGCGGGTTTTTCCACGCGCGGCCTGCGATGATGCCGCATTGATGGGCGGCGTCGAACAGCAGCTTTGCCCCAACCTCATCGGCAATGGCCCGCACTTCGCGCACGGGGTGTTCAAAAAGGTTCAGACTGCCGCCGATGGTGATCAGCTTTGGCTGGACTTTCCGGGCAAGGTCGCGCAGCGCCGCAAGATCAACGCTATAGCCATCAGCATCGACAGGGGCCGAACGCGTAACCAGACCGTAAAGCCCCGCGCAGCCTGCCTTGTGATGGGTTACATGCCCGCCGATCGTGCCCGGTGGGGCGATGATTGCGTCGCCCGGTTGCGTCAGCGCCATGAAGCCGTAAAGATTGGCCAGCGCGCCGGAACCGACACGGATTTCAGCGTATTGAGCATCGAAGATCTCGGCGGCGAGTTCGGCGGCAATGACTTCTATTTCCTCAATCGCCTCCAGCCCCATTTCATACTTGTCACCGGGGTAGCCGAGCGATGGGCGGCTGCCAAGTCCGCGCGCCAATGCAGCCTCTGCGGCAGGGTTCATCACATTGGTCGCCGGATTGAGGTTGAAGCATTCTTTCTCGTGAATTTCGGAATTTTTGGAGATCAGTTGCTCAATGCGCTCAGACACCTGACCGGATGGGGCGGATGTTGTGTTGGCGTAACGCTGTATCAAAGCTTCGCAATCAGCGGGCACCCAAGGGCGAGGGGAAAGATGAGGCATGAGGTTTCTCCTTAACTCTGCGGGCAGATCATCAGAATGGAACGGGTAGCACAAATCAGATTTGCAAAAATTTAGGCGTAGAAAAATTGAGCCTAAGGTGATACGGAAACCCATGCTGCGCAGCCCGAGCGAGGCCGACATATGCCCGTTGCCCCACCGCGACCCAAAGCCATGCCGTTGAATGCCTTGCGCGCATTCGAAGCCGCCGCACGTCTTGGCGGCTTTGCCGCCGCCGGAGATGAACTGGGTGTCAGCCCCGGGGCGGTTACGGCACATGTCAAAACCCTGGAAGACTCGCTGGGTGCGCCCCTGTTTGAACGACATGCGCGGGGCGTCAGGCTGACGGCACTGGGGCGCCGGGCCTTGCCGGAGTTTACGGTGGCTTTCGATCACCTTGGTCTGGCGGTACAGACGCTGCGGGCCGAGGCCGCCCCACGCGTCGTGCATATCGCCACTTTGCCTGCCATAGCGCAGTTATGGCTGTCGCCACGCTTGCCCGCCATCAGGGCCGCTGCCCCCGAAATCACCATATCGATTACCGCGATGGAACAGCCTCCTGATCTGAAACGCGCCCCCTTCGATCTGAATCTTTTTTTTGAGGCCAGAGGGCGGGGGCGTGTCATTGCGGAGGATGAGATCTTTCCGGTCTGTGCGCCAGCGATAGCAGCCCGTCTGCAAGAGCCTGCGGATTTGCTTGATGTGGCTTGCCTGACGGATTCGGCCTGGTCCGATGACTGGCAGCGTTGGGCTGGTGTGGCGATGCCAGACCGGGAATTTACGCCGCGCGGCCCGGTTTTTTCGCTTTATGCGCTGGCGGTTCAGGAGGCCGTCAATGGGGCGGGGGTGCTGATTGGCCATCACCCTCTCGTGGCCGCCGAACTTGCCAATGGCGCTTTGGTTGCGCCTTTTGCCCAGAAAGTGTCGCTGGAACAGCCGCTGGTGCTTTGGTCGGCTCGGGCGTTTCGTCCTGGCAGTGCCGCCGCGCGTGTCATGGAATGGCTTTGTTCGCCCTGAAATGACGGAATTCAGATGTGAACCAGGTATTCGACGCCGGGCCGCAAAGCTGACAACGAGGCATAGCGCCGTGAAAGCACCCCAAAAAGACGCCAACGGCGGCCTATTGTTGCCCTCTGAGCGCCAAAATCCCGTTGCACCGTAGTATTAGGGTAAATTGCGGGGAAACTGGTGATGAATACACAACAGCACAAGTCAGTCCTGACATATGTCAGCGAACCTTATGCGCTTCATTGCTTTGGCTTTTCCGAAGCGGACTATCCCGAACTGGCGTCACGCCATCCGAAGGGCCAGCTTTTGGGAGCTATCGATCTGGCAAAGCAACCGGGGCTTCTCTATCGGCTACGGGCTATTCTGACGGACGAGGAATAACGCCTTCGTGTCATTGGGCGACCTTTGAAGGCGCCGAGAGGCAGAAGGGCGCGCAACATTTCTTTGCCAAGAAAGCCTAGGGCCGCGCTCGGCGAAATTCAGTCAAAGGCAGCGTGCAACGCGATCTCGACCATATCACCAAAGCTGCGTTCGCGGTCTTCGGAGGGGAGCGCTTCGTGGGTAAGCAGATGATCTGATATGGTCAGAACCGCCAGAGCCCGGACGCCGTGCCGCGCGGCGACAGTATAAAGCTCTGCCGCTTCCATCTCGACCGCCAGCACACCGTGACGCTGCATCGCCTCATTCAGGTCGGGGCGTTCGTCATAAAACACATCCGATGAATAGATGCCCCCCACATGGGCCGGTGTCGCTTTGGCGCGGGCAGTGGCCACGGCCTTTTCCAGCAGGCCATAGTCGGCGCAAGGCGCAAAGCTGACTTCGCGGAAAAACCCCCGGGAGGGTGTTGACAACGTCGTTGCCGTCATCGCGATCACAACATCGCGGATTTTGATATGTTTTTGCATGGCGCCCGCCGAACCGATCCGGATCAGCGTCTTTGCGCCATAATCCCGGATCAGTTCATTCGCATAGATCGAGAGGGATGGCATCCCCATGCCAGATCCTTGAATGGTGACCCTGTGGCCCTTCCATGACCCGGTAAAACCCAGCATGCCGCGCACCTGATTGACGCAAACCGCGTCATCGAGAAAAGTTTCAGCAGCCCATTTCGCCCGGTAAGGATCACCGGGCATCAGGACGGTTTCGGCAATATCGCCGGGATTGGCGCCGATATGGGTGGACATAGAGCTGGCTCCCTCGTTCAGCCGGGCGAATTTTCTTTGTTGTTTTCGGCGATCATGGAAATCATTTCGAACATTACCGCAGCCGCAACCATGGCCGTTATCTGGTTGGGGCTGTCTTTTGTCGGCATGAGACAAACCACATCGCCACCAATGATGTTGAGCCCCCGAACCGCATGCAGCAGTGCCATGGCTTCGTCGACCGAAAACCCGCCCACGCCCGGTTCCAGGTTCGACACGGCCGGGGCCACGGTCGGATCAAGGCAATCGAGATCAAAGGTGATGTAGACGGGTCGGCCAGCCAGAACCTCGCCGATCTGGGCAATGACGTCGGCTGCGCCACGCTTGCGATATTCCTTCATCGTGACGATGTTATAGCCGTAATCATAGGAAGGTTGCAGCCAGTCGAGCGTGCGGGGGTGGCCCCGCAACCCGATCTGCATCGAATGGCGCGGGTCCACCTGACCCTGATCGGCCAGATAGGCCCCCCAATGGGCGGCGGATTTCTTGGCGCCAAGGAAATGATCGACCTTGGTGAAGACATCCGTATGCGCATCAAGGTGCAGCATGCATACGGGCTCACCTCCCGCCAGCTTGCCGGTGCCCAGTGCCTGCAATATCCCGCCGGTAATGGAATGATCGCCGCCAATGGATACCGGCCGAACCCCGGCGGCATCGACGTGGCGATAAAAACCGGTGATCTGTTCGATGCAATGTTCGTTGTCATTGGCGCGCGGGAAGGGCACGTCGCCCAGATCGGCAACCTTTGCGGCGGCCCAAGGGTCAAACCCGAATTCGCCATGTACCCGCCGTTGCAGGCAAGAAATGTTGCGCACGGCCCGTGGCCCCAGATGCTGGTCGCGTTCCGTCGTGCCGTTGCCGGTGGAATGTGGCACGCCGATCAGGCCGATGTCTTGCCCGCCGACCTTTTCGTTGGGACAACGGAACAACGTGGGGATACCCCACCAGTAAAGGTTGTTCATCATGCTGGCGTCATGGGGATTCGTCATCGGGCGTCTTTTCCCTTCGCGTCGTTCAGAAACAGGGCGGCATTCGCGATATAGCGGTTCAGCGGTGCGATGCTCCTGTCATCACCGTCAAGTTCCAGACGGGCAAAGTCAATGATGGCCACTTCGTGGTCGACGAGGAATTGCAGCAGTATCTTTTCGTTCTCTGGCGCCTGATGATGCAGGTCGGCGAATTCTTCGACATAGACGGGGTATTCATCCCGCATCTGCTGGACGATTTCAGCCCATTTAACATGGCGGATGGCCTGCGCTTCGGCGGTGCCTTCGGCCGCCAATGCGTCTTTGTCCGCAATCCGAAGGTCATGGAGCGCCACAAGAGGCGCAAGAATGCTGACCGTGATGCGTTCCATTTCAGCCATCAGAAGCAGCGCTTCTCTGGCGCGACCCAGATGAAAGGCGGCGAGGTTGGCAAAATATGCCTGGCCCGAGATTTCTTCTTCATAGGCTATGGTCAACGCAGCGCGGTAGCTTGGAAAGCGTCGGGTTGTGACGGTCATGCACGTTTTCCTGCGTGATTGGGAAATTGCCGAAATTGCCGCTTGTGGCGTCTAAACGGCAATATCTGTTATTCCGCCGCTTGGGAACGTGCATCCACCAAACCGACTATGTCCAGCATGATCCGGTTCAGTTCAAAATCCTTGGGTGTATAAATCTGTTCCACACCCAGCGCGCGAAGTTTTTCGGCGTCTTCCTCGGGAATGATGCCTCCGACCACGACAGGCACATCCGAAAGCCCTGCCATGCGCATCCGGTCCATCACTTCGGCAATCAACGGCAGGTGGGAGCCGGACAAGACCGACATGCCGACGACATGCACCTCTTGTTCCGCCGCTGCGGCGACAATCTCGGCCGGGGTCAGGCGGATGCCCGCATAGGTGATGTCCATGCCACAGTCGCGGGCGCGGCCGTCATGCTGTTCGGCAAGGGCGGCGAAATAGGCCTCGCCCGAAACCTCTTCCTCATAGGCGGTCAGGAGCGCCGATCCGATATCGGCGAAGGTGCGGGCGTTCATGCGGTGCGGTCCTCTTTGCGGTAGTCCGCGCCCACTCTGCCGCAGCGACCTT
>JAOUMG010000391.1 GCA_029881635.1 Paracoccaceae bacterium
GGTTTGCGGGCCTTTCCCGGTTTGGTCCGATCCTGCCTCTGGTGGGGGCCAACACACGGTTTCAGCCTGTCTATGTAGAGAATGTCGCTGAGGCGGCCGTTCTGGGCGCGACCGGTGCTGCGACCGATGTTTATGAGATTGGCGGGCCCGAGGCGCAGACTTTTCGCGCGTTGATGCAGCGGATGCTGGGTGTTATCAACCGACGCCGGCTGATTGTGAACATGCCCTTTTGGAAGGCGCGCATCTTGGCCTGGGTTTGCGATATGGCCCAGGTGATGAGCGGTGGCCTTATCCATAATGGTCTATTGACCCGCGATCAGGTCAAGACGCTGCGGCTGGACAATGTTGTCGGGGATAAGGCCAAGGGGCTTTCAGATCTCGGTATCGTCCCGACACCGATGGAGGCGGTCCTGCCTGACTATCTCTGGCGGTTCCGTCCTTCGGGCCAGTATGAGGCCATAAAGGCATCGGCACGGAATCTGCGCACCTGATTGATCGCTAGGATTGCCCTGGCGCTGGGGTTGATCGCCCAAGATGCGTTGGATGCCGAAGGTGTTCGCGCGTCAGTGCCGATTGGTGCATGAAAGCGATTAAGGGATATCTTAGCGGCCCCAATTTCAGTTGATGGCGCGGTATTTTCCATTGATGACCGCACTCACGTTGATAAATCACCTGCGGTTTGAAATCGCCTGTGGGGGCCGCAGGCCAAGGTTCACGGAATATCTCTAGAGTTGTAAAGTAATTTATTTGACTTTCTTATGGTTGTGGATAACTCTCGATCCAGGGCAGTTTGACGGGAATGAGTAGCATACATGGGCGCACGGCCTCTGCTGCATGTCGGGTATCATAAAACAGCTACGTCCTGGATGCAGAACCTGCTGTTTGTTCCAGAACACGGCTATCGCAAGATTGCTGATCATTCAGATGCATTTGAACACATCATCGGCCCCCATGGGCTAAGCTTCGATCCTTCGTTCATGCGGCGGCATATCGCTAAGGCCATGGAGAATATCAACCCTGGCGAGGTTCCGGTTATTTCATCCGAGATTCTTTCGGGGCATCCATTCTTTGGCGGGGTGAACAGCGATGTCTATGCCCACCGGCTGGCGTTGATTGCGCCGGACGCGCGCATTCTCATCTCGATCCGATCGCAGATGAAGATACTGCCGTCGGTTTACATGCAGTATCTGCTAAGGGGCGGGACGATGACCCCGGCGCAGTTTTTTTCCGGTGAAACAGAGCTCGGGTATTTCGCCTTCCGGCCACAACATTTTGAGTATGATCGACTTATTCGCCTGTATCAGAGCCTGTTTGGGGCCGAAAACGTACATGTTCTAACGCAAGAGAGCCTGAAGGCAGATATGGATGCCGCGGCGGCCAGGTTGGCAAAATTTTGCGACAATACGGTTTTTGCCGGACTGAACCCATCCGCACGGCAGGTCTATGCCCCAGGGTACCCGGAGTTCGAAGTGCCAGTACTGCGCAGGGTCAATCACGTTCAACGCAGTGTTCTGAACCCCAACCCGATGATCTCGCTCGGGACGACGCCGAAAGGGTTGTACCGGGCCTGCGGCGGCATTCTGAGACGGTTGCCCTTCGCACATTTGCTGGATAAACATCGGCCTGTGAGCGCTTATGTCGCAAAACAGTTCGCTAGCTACTTCAGCGCCAGCAACGCCCGTTTGGCCGAGCTTGTCGGCAAGGATGTCGACCTGTCTGACTACGGATAGCGCGTCTTATCAGGAAGACCGAAGATGACTGATTCAACGCTGTCCTCACTATTGCTTGGCTTGCTTGAGGGTTTGACAGAATTCATCCCGGTATCCTCTACGGGGCATATCCTGCTGGCCGGGCATTTCCTTGGCTTTGAAAGTGCCGGCAAGACCTTTGAAGTGGTCATCCAGCTTGGCGCTATTTTGGCGATCATCGGTGTCTATGCCGCCAAGATCGTCACCACGATCCGCGATATTCCGACCGATCCGCAGGCGCGGCGATTTGCCGGCTCCATCCTTTTGGCGTTCCTGCCTGCCATGGCTATCGGGGTTTTGGCGCATGGCTATATCAAGGAAGTGCTGTTTGAATCGCCGCGACTGATCGCGTCAATGCTGATCCTTGGCGGGGTGGTGCTGTTGATTGTCGATAAGCTGCCGCTATCGCCGCGCCACCATAGTGCCGAGCATTTTCCATTGCCGATGGCATTCGCCATCGGGGTAATTCAATGCCTGGCCATGATACCGGGTGTATCCCGATCCGGCGCGACAATTGTCGGCGCGCTGGCCTTTGGGGCGGATAAACGTGCGGCGGCTGAGTTTTCGTTTTTCCTGTCGATGCCGACGATGGGGGCGGCATTTGCTTATGACCTCTACAAGAACCGCGATGTTCTGGACACTGGGGCGCTGGGTGAGATTGCCATTGGTTTTGTGGCGGCGTTTGTGGCGGCGCTGTTGGTGGTGCGCTGGTTGCTGAGCTATGTCAGCCGCCATGGCTATTCATTTTTCGGCTGGTGGCGAATCGTTGTTGGCACCGGGGTTTTGATTGCCCTGGGGCTCGGATACTGATTAGGTCATATTAACTGACATAAAATGTCACTAAACTTGTGATCCCCACAGGGTTAAGGCAGAAAATATCGCATTTAGGTAAGTGTTGCTGACTTTTATTGTCCTGCGGCGCAGAGTAGCAATGCGCTGTATTCACTTTTCTGAAAGTTTTTGCGATGGCCAGGCAACCAATGCTCAAATTCGTGACCGTTGAAAAGGCGATGCCCGAAAAGCGTGATGCCAATGTACGTGCGCAGGATTTCAGCGAAATTTACCGAGAGTACGCGGACGCCAAGGCTGCCGAACAGGCCGCACGGTGCAGCCAATGTGGTGTGCCCTATTGCCAATCGCATTGCCCCTTGCACAACAACATTCCCGACTGGTTGCGCCTGACCGCCGAGGGCCGGTTGCAGGAGGCTTATGAGCTGAGCCAGGCCACCAATACCTTCCCCGAGATCTGCGGTCGTATCTGCCCGCAGGACCGCCTGTGCGAAGGCAATTGTGTTATCGAAAAATCCGGCCACGGCACGGTGACGATCGGCGCGGTCGAGAAATACCTGACCGATCTGGCCTGGGACAATGGCTGGGTCAAACCGATCAAACCGGCCGAGGAACGCAGCGAAAGCGTTGGCATCATCGGGGCGGGGCCGGGTGGGCTGGCTGCTGCCGACGTTCTGCGCCGCGCCGGTCTACAGGTGACGGTCTATGACCGTTATGACCGGGCGGGCGGGTTGATGACCTACGGCATTCCCGGCTTCAAACTGGAAAAAGACGTGGTCATGCAGCGCATCGCCCAGCTGGAAAAGGCTGGCGTCCAGTTTGTTCAGAACTGCAATGTCAGATCGGAAG
>JAOUMG010000392.1 GCA_029881635.1 Paracoccaceae bacterium
ACATCAGCGCAAAGGCCAGCCCCATGAAAATCGACCGCAAGTCCATATTTACCCCGCCTCCGGCAATCCGTCTCTCTGTGCACTGCACTTCTGGAAGGTGCAAGGCATTCGGTCCGGGTTACCGGCGCACGGAGGTCAAAGCTGGGCGGCAACGCACATCCTCCGCAGCAATGGCCACCTGTCAGATAAGCGCCAGCCCCGATAAGAAGGTTTCCTGTGCGGTCTGAAACACTCTAGCATCACACATTGGGGCTTAGGCCCGGATAGTAGTGTTTATGGACAAGCGCAGGAAATGACCGACCATCAGCCACAAGATCACTTTGACCTTGCGATTGTCGGGGCGGGGATCATTGGTTTGGCCCATGCCCTTGCTGCGGTTCGGATTGGCAAGAAGGTCATCGTGATCGACCGCGATGCGGTGGCCAAGGGTGCCTCGGTTCGCAATTTCGGCTTTGTCACCGTTAGCGGGCAGCAATCCGGTCAAAGCTGGCAAAGGGCGCTACGTACCCGCGACATCTGGGCAGATGTCGCAGCAGAGGCCGGTATTCGTATCGCCCAATCAGGGTCCTGTATCGTCGCGCGCAGGCCCGAGGCGTTTCAACTGCTTCAGGCTTTTGCCGAAACCGATATGGGCCGCGCCTGCGAAATCATCACGCCGGACTGTCTGGCAGAAACCATGCCCGCGATCCGTAGCAACAACATCCGCGGCGCACTTTGGTCACCACACGAATTGCGGGTGGAAAGCCGCGACGCGATCCCACAGCTCGCGCGCTGGCTTGCCGAGGTGCATGGCGTCAGCTTCCTGCGGTCAGCCGAGGTCAGATCGGTGGCCTCGCCATTGATCGAAACGACGCGGGGGCAGGTGCGTGCCGACAAGGCTGTGATCTGCTGCGGTGACGATCTTCAGACGCTTTTTCCCGAACGGCTGGCCGCTTACGATCTGGTCCCGTGCAGGCTGCAAATGATGCGGGTCATGCCAGGTTTGCCGATGCCGCTTCTGCCAGCCTCGCTGATGTCAGACCTGTCGCTTGTCCGTCAGCCCGGCTTTGCCAGCCTAGCGGATGCCAAGGCGCTATCTGACAGGCTCAAGGAGGAACAGGCGCGGTACTTGCAGCATGGCATCCATCTCGTGGCCGTACAGTCGGTTGACGGGTCGCTGGTGGTCGGTGACAGCCATCATTATGGCGGGGCGCCGAATCCCACAGCCCCTTCAGAGATTGAGGGCCTGATCCTGGATGAACTGGATGCGGTTCTTGACCTCGGTCAGCGCAGCGTCACCGAAAGGTGGGTGGGAACATATGCATCGGCCAGTGACAGACCGATGCTGGTTGACCGGCCATCGGCCGATATCCGAATTGTGATTGTGACAAGCGGTTCGGGCGCCTCGACCGGATTTGCCATCGGCGAAGAAATGATTTCGGAAATGTTTGGCGATCAGTGCGCCGCCTGATCCAGCGGGTAGCGTGGAAGGCCCAACAAGAAAAAGGGTCGCCCGAAAGCGACCCTGATACTATTCAACTGCCCCCGAAGGAGGCCGGAACCTGACTTAGCCGTTAACGCTGTCTTTCAGCGCCTTGGCGATCGATACTTTCACAACCTTGTCAGCGGCCTTCATCATCGTTTCGCCAGTGGCAGGGTTGCGCACCTGACGCTCAGGGCGTGCACGGCAGACGACTTTGCCGATGCCAGGCAGCGTTACGGCGCCACCTGCGGCGACTTCACGGGTTACAACAGCGGCAATCGCATCCAACGCGCTTGCAGCGGATTTTTTGTCTGAGCCCATTTCTTCGGCCAGAGTGGCAACAAGCTGGGTCTTGGTCATTGGTTTGGACATTTCCGTCTCCTCACTGTGCCCCGATCGCTGGGGGTTCATCTGCGCTATTTAGCGTTATATAGTGTTGCTACACAATCTTTTGTGTCTGATGGCAAGCATTTTCCGCTTGTTTGTAGCGTTTTTTTGCCATTTTTCCCGTTTCATGGCCTGTCAGAACCAGTAAAATAGGAAATCACCCCCAAATTGCGGCGCCTTCCGACCCTGCCGGGGAACAAGGCGCTACAGAAAGGCCGTCTCCTCAAAGCTGCGCAGCTTGCGGCTGTGAATGCGTTCCAGCGGCATATCCCGCAGTTTTTCCATGGCCCGGATACCGATCAGAAGATGCCGGCTAACCTGGGTTTTGTAAAAATCCGTGGCCATTCCGGGCAGTTTCAATTCGCCGTGCAGCGGCTTGTCGGACACACATAGCAAGGTGCCGTAGGGGACACGAAAACGAAAGCCGTTGGCAGCAATAGTGGCACTTTCCATATCGAGCGCGATGGCGCGCGATTGCGACAGGCGCTGAACTGGTCCGGACTGGTCGCGCAGTTCCCAGTTGCGGTTGTCGATCGTGGCGACAGTACCGGTGCGCATGATCCGCTTCAGCTCAAACCCTTCCAGCTCCGTTACTTCGGCCACCGCCTCTTGCAAGGCGATCTGAATTTCGGCCAGTGCCGGGATAGGCACCCAGACCGGCAGATCGGCGTCAAGAACGTGATCCTCGCGCACATAGGCGTGGGCAAGCACGAAATCGCCAAGGCTTTGGCTGTTCCGCAGGCCCGCGCAATGGCCAACCATCAGCCAGGCATGAGGGCGTAAAACGGCAATATGGTCAGTCGCGGTCTTCGCGTTCGAAGGGCCAACTCCGATATTGACCAGTGTAATCCCCTGCCCACCGCGGCGTTTCAGGTGATAGGTCGGCATTTGCGGAAGCTTTTCCAGCACCGGGATCACGGCCTTCGGATCTGTAATCTCCACATTGCCGGGGCTTACAAAGGAAGTGTAGCCCGACGTCGGATCAGCCAGTGCCTGACGGGCGAATGCCTCAAACTCATCAACATAGAACTGATAGTTGGTGAACATGACATGGTTCTGGAAATGAGCCGGATCCGTGGCCGAGTAATGTGACAGTCGCGCCAGCGAATAATCCATCCGCTGTGCGGTGAATGGGGCCAGATGCCCCGATCCGTCGGCATTGGGCTTGGCCGTGCCATTGACGATATCGTCGTTGGTTGTCGAAAGATCCGGCACGTCAAAGACATCACGCAACTGAAAGTCGAGCACACCCTCCTGAGGCACGGAAATCGTCGCATCGGTCCAAAGTGCGAAATGCACCGGGATAGGTGTCGTGCTGGGACCCACAACCACCGGCACACCGTGATTGCGGATCAGAAGGTCAAGCTGTTGCACCAGATAATGACGAAACAGACCGGGCCGGGTAATGGTCGCGGCATAAGTCCCCGGCACAGCCACATGGCCGAAACTCAGACGGCTGTCAGCCTTGGCATGGCTGGTCGTCGTGATGCGGACCTCAGGGTAAAAGGCCCGGACCCGCGCGGCCGGTTTTACC
>JAOUMG010000393.1 GCA_029881635.1 Paracoccaceae bacterium
CATCCCCTGCTTTGCCTTAAGTGTCACGAATTGGGGGGGCGCGATCCAATTGAATTCCATAATGAATTCCATTAGAAAAGCTAATATGATTTTGAACCTTCCCTATACCTCGCTAAGGGCGTTTGAGGTGGTGGTGCGCCATGCCACCTTCAGCGCTGCGGCGGATGAACTCAAAGTCAGTCAAAGTGCCGTCAGCCAGCACGTGAAGATATTGGAAGAATGGTTGGGGCAAGAACTGATCACCCGCGGAGCCCGCCGATCGTCGCCGACACCGGAAGGCACAAGACTGGCGCGCGCGATCGCTGATGGGCTGGGACGAATATCAGATGTGTGTGAAGATATTCGCGATAAGAAACGTGCCGACAATACCATTGTCATCAGCTGCCTGCCCGGGTTTGCCTTTATCTGGCTGTTCCCGCGTTTGCTGAGATTTGACCAGACCCACCCAGAGCTTTCCATATCGATCACCACTGATACCGGTATTTCCGGTTTCGGCCGCGACCAGGCCGATATCGGTATCCGCTACGGTATTGGCGACAATCCGGGTTTTCACGTCGAGCGTTTGATGGGAGAGTTGTTGTTTCCTGTTTGTGCGCCCGCCCTTGCAAAAGGCGCGCATCCATTGCGCAAAGTTGAGGATTTGGCCCACCATACCCTTTTGCGCGACGAACTGGTCGATACCAGAGGCACACCGCCAAGCTGGGAATTCTGGGCTTCGGAAAACGATATCACCCTGCCGCGCCCGATGCGGACCCGCAAGTTTGGTCAATCCAATATGGTGGTACAGGCCGCCATCGAAGGCGCTGGCGTGGCGCTTGGCCGCGGCCCTCTCGTGCAGGATGCATTGCTGGATGGCCGGTTGGTACGGCCGTTTCCGCAGACGGCAAGATCACAATATAACTACTGGCTGGTCTGCGCCCGCAACAGCCAGCAGGTCAAAAAGATCAAACTATTCATCGACTGGATAAAAAGGGAAGCGGCTGAACAGCCCGAACTGCCTGCGCCTGTCGATTGGAGTAACCTCTAAAGGATTAGAACTTCTTATCAGTATCATTATAGTTTCACCATGGACGTGGCGTAGGAAAGTGCTCATTCTTGCGCTGGTTTCAGACTGAGAAGGGAACTGCGCGGGATGTTTTTACGAAATTGCTGGTACGTCGCCGGATGGTCTGCTGATTATGGTCGCCATCTGAAGGCCGAAACCGTTCTCGGCGAAAAAATGGTGATCTACCGCACGGGTGACGGGAAACCGGTCGCGCTCGAAAATGCCTGCCCCCATCGCAAACTGCCGCTATCCGAAGGCAAACTGATCGGCGACACGGTGGAATGCGGTTATCACGGGCTGACATTTGATTGTTCCGGGGCATGTGTCGATGCACCGACGCAGCGTGGTCAGATCCCGCGTCGTGCCGTCGTGAAATCCTACCCCATTGTAGACAGATACCGCTTGATGTGGATCTGGATGGGCGACCCCGCTCTTGCCGATCCGAAATTGATCTTTCCCATTGAGAATTTCGACAATCCCGACTGGGGCTATACGGATGGTGGTGTGCTGGACATCAACTGTAATTACCTATGGGTTTGCGACAACCTGCTTGATCCCAGTCATGTGGCTTGGGTTCATGTCACCTCCTTCGCGGGCGCAGGGACCGACGACGCCCCCCTTGATGTGGTGAAAACCGACCGCGGCGTGGTCGTTTCCCGCTGGATATACGGGCAACCTCCGTCACCCTATTATGCGGGCATTGTGAAATTCAAAGGCAATTGCGACCGGCTACAACATTACGAAATGTGCCTGCCCGGCATTGGTCTGAATAAATCAATCTACACCCCCCCTGGCACCGGCGGGCCGGAACGGGAGCCGGTTGATCTGACCCTCATCAACATCTCATACAATTTCATGACACCCATTGACGCCGATCGAACCCGTTACTTCTGGTTCCAACACCGCAACACAGACCCGCACGACAAAGCGATTTCGGAAAGAATGAACGCGGGTGCGCGCATGGCATTTGAAGAGGATCGTTCAGTACTGGAACATGTTCATGCCGGCATGAAAAACCCGGCCACGCCCTACATTGATCTCGGGCTTGATGCCGGTGCGAAACTGTTTCGGCAGATGTTAAGTCGGGAAATTGACAAAGAAGCCAAAGCCAAAGCGCCTGCATGAAACCCAGCACGCAGGTTGACCTGACAACAGGGCCAATGTCGCGGCATTTTCGTACGCTGGCTATACCGGCAGCGGTCGGTATGGTTTTCAACACGCTTTATAACATGGTCGACATGTATTTTGCCGGTCGGCTGGCAACATCGTCGCAGGCTGGCTTGTCCATTGGGTTTGGTGTGTTCTTCATCTATATCGCGTTCGGCTTTGGCCTCAGTTCCGCCGTGAGCGCGCTGGTTGGCGGCTCACTAGGTGCCAAGAACAAGCGCGCGGCACGTCGGCTTATCGGTCAGGGGCTGACATTTGCTTTCATGTTGTCAGGTATTCTCATGGCGATTGGGCTATGGCTTAGCCCGGCCCTTGTCGAACTGATCTCTGAACCCGGCGACTACCGGAATGCTGCCAACCGTTACCTTTACGTACTGCTTCTGGCTGTTCCGGGGTTCTTGATGGCCTATGCCTGCAATGGCGCACTGCAGGCACAGGGCGACAGCATTTCGCTGACTCGTGCCCTGATAGCTGCCTTTTTTGCCAATATCGTGCTTAACCCGCTGCTGATCTACGGGCTTCCCGGTGTTTGGGGTGGTATCGGATTTGATGGCTTGGCCGTTTCAACCGTTCTGAGCCAATCCGGCGTCATGATATTCATGCTGCTGCGGTTATTCAGATCGGAGGCCGCAAAGGGTATAGGCCGTGCCCATTGCCGCCCGCAGATCGCAACATTCCGGACCCTCGCGGCGCAAATGCTGCCTTCCAGCTTTTCGCTGCAGATCATGATCATTGCCGGGTTTGCGGTGCAGTATGCGCTGATGAATTTTGGCGGCCATGCCATTGCGGCCTACGGTGTCGGTATGCGGATCGAACAGCTCGTCCTGCTTCCGATCCTGGGAGTTGCTTCATCTCTTCTGCCGATAGCGGCGCAAAACTTCGGGGCCGGTGACTTTGACCGGGTGCGTGCGGCGGTCGCATTCAGCGCCAAGATTGCGCTTATATTCATGTCCGTAGCCTGTCCGATCCTGTGGTTCGGGGCAGCCTTCGCTGTCGGGCTTTTCACGCAAGATCCGGATGTTTTGCGCGTCGGTGTCGGCTATCTGCATTTCGATGCTGTATTGCTGCCGGTTTATGCATTGCTTTTCATTATCAACGCGTTTTTGCAGGCGCTGAAGCGCCCCATTTACGTGCTTTGGATCAGTATTTACCGTCAAGGATTTGGTGTCG
>JAOUMG010000394.1 GCA_029881635.1 Paracoccaceae bacterium
GGACAAATCCCGATGTTGCCTTGGCCGCTTCGCGCAGGAAGCTGGTGGCGTCGAAACCTGCGGGATTGCGCTTGGGGTTGAATTTCAGCTTGTCGGCCCGTTTCAGCCAATAGCTTGCTGCCGCAACATGGCTCTTGGTCAGGGCTTGCTTGGCCTTGTAGCTCCGGTCGCGTTTTTTGCCTTTGAAGGTGAAGGCTGTTCTGCCGTTGTCAGTGTCGACACGGCAACGGGTAACCTCATCGGTGCGAAAACCCTTGTCGCCGTCGTTTGAGGCGATGATGCAGTTGACGATTGCCGCATCTGCGCGACCGACCAGGGTGGTGACGGAAAGAAATGCCGCAAGAACGATGGCGATAGTCCGGTAGTGTGAGCGCGTCATGGCAGAGCCTTCAATAAGTTCGCGGAATGCCACAGCTTTGACCGGCCCGTCGTTCAGGGCCATTGACTTTGGTCTTAAGGTTTTGCGGCATAGGTCGGAGGGAAAGCTGGCTCTATCGGCCTTGCAGCCCATCCGTTGCACCGATGCCGCGCAGAATGATCTGCTTCACGCTGTCCTTGGCCGCTTTCCACTGCTTTTCGCTTAGCCGTCTGCCGCCGTTCAGCGTTTCTATCTGATGGCCAAAATCGGCATAGTGCTGGGTGGTTGCCCACAGCATGTAAAGCAGATGTTCAGGGTCGATGCGGTCCATCTTGCCTTCGTCGATCCATTTCTGGATCACCTGTGACCGCCCGGTGGTCCAGTCCCTTAGCGTGGTTTCCAGATAGTCCTGAATGACTGGTGCGCCGTGCATCACCTCCGACGCCCAGACCTTTGAGCCTTCGGGATGCCGGCGCGAGATTTCCATCTTGGCATCGATATAGGCGCCGATCCCCTCGACCGGCCCCGGCGCATTGTCGAAGACATCCGCAGCATGTAGCCATATTTCAAAGATATTCTGCACGACCTTCCGATAAAGCTCTTCCTTGGTCGCGAAATAGTAGTGCAGGTTGGCCTTGGGCAGCCCCGCCATATCGGCGATCAGCTGCATGGTGGCCCCGCCAAACCCGGCCTCGGCAAAGACCTTTTCAGCCGCCGACAGGATCAGGCGTTCGTTCTCCTGCCGGATCACATTGCGCTTTGACAGGCGTTCGGGCGCGGTCATGATTCTCCAAGATAATTCTTGACCGGTTGGTCAGGTTGTGGTGGTCTCAACCTTGACCATATGGTCAGGAAGTGAGTCGCTGCAAGGGGCAAGAAGATCCCTGACACTGACAAGGGAGAATGACGATGTCCGCACCCGGTGAAAACCTTCGGATCAATTCTGCGCGGCTGTGGGACAGCCTGATGGAAATGGCCAAGATCGGCCCCGGCATCGCGGGCGGCAACAACCGCCAGACGCTGACCGATGACGATGCCAAGGGGCGCGCGCTTTTCCAGAAATGGTGCGAGGCGGCAGGCATGACCATGGGCGTCGACACCATGGGCACGATGTTCGCAACCCGCCCCGGAACCGACCCTGATGCGCTGCCGGTCTATATGGGTAGCCACCTTGATACACAGCCAACGGGCGGCAAATATGACGGAGTGCTGGGGGTTCTGGGTGCGCTCGAAGCGGTGCGCACGATGAACGATCTGGGCATCAAGACCAAACATCCGATTGTCGTCACCAACTGGACCAATGAGGAAGGCACCCGCTTTGCCCCCGCCATGCTCGCCTCGGGTGTTTTCGCAGGCGTTCTGACGCAGGATTATGCCTATGGGCGTGAGGATGCCGAGGGCAAGACATTCGGCGATGAGTTGAAGCGCATCCGCTGGGTCGGCGATGAAAAGGTCGGTGCGCGCAAGATGCACGCGATGTTCGAGCTGCATATCGAACAGGGCCCGATACTGGAGGCCGAGGGCCGCGAAATCGGCGTGGTCACCCATGGGCAGGGGCTCTGGTGGTTGCAGGTGACGCTGACGGGCAAGGAATCGCATACCGGATCAACGCCGATGAACATGCGGGTCAATGCGGGCCTCGGCATGGCGAGGATCACAGAGGCTGTGCATGAGATTGCCATGGCCAACCAGCCGAACGCGGTGGGCGCAGTGGGGCAGGCCAATGTCTATCCCAATTCGCGCAACGTCATTCCCGGCCGCGCGGTTTTCACCATCGACATCCGTTCGCCCGAATTGCCCAAGCTGAGCGCCATGCGCGATCAGGTCGAACTCGCCGCCGCCCAGATCGCCCGCGATCTTGGCTTGGGCATCGCGATTGAACCGGTCGGGCATTTCGATCCGGTGACGTTTGATCCGACCTGTGTCGGCGCCGTGCGGTCGGCGGCGGAACGGCTGGGGTTTAGCCATATGGACATCGTCTCAGGCGCCGGGCACGATGCCTGCTGGGTCAACAAGGTGGCACCTACGGCGATGATCATGTGCCCCTGTGTGGGGGGGCTTTCGCACAACGAGGCCGAGGAAATCAGCCCCGAATGGGCGGCGGCGGGGACGGATGTGCTGCTGCACGCGGTTCTGGAGACGGCGGAGGTTGTGGGGTGATAGTCAATCAGCCTTTCTTCGTAGGTTTTGACTCCGGCTTTGGTTCCGATAATGGCCGATCGAATCGGATTTCGCCATTGTTCGGCATAGAAGGCCTAACTGGTACTATTGGTGTTTCCGGCTTTGGCTTTTCGGCATCTTCGGACATACAAATTTCCCATGCATAATGAAAATCAAAAATCCCTGCAGATGGAAGCATACAGGCTTACTGAAATGCGTCTAGATGCTCAGATTCAATTTGCTGTGGCTTCTGATCAGCGCTCTCTGGTTCTAGCGGCTATTTCGGTGGCTCTGGCGGGGGTGTTGGTAAGTATGTTTGACAAGGCCGCCGACTTGTTCTGGCTTACGGGCGCAACAATCTTGTTTTCAATTAGCGCTTTGTTTGCGTCACTTGCGGCGTTTCCGCAGGAAATGAAAGTAAAGGGTTCCAAATATGGTCGGTTGAAGAATCTAATTGATGATGGGGAAGAGTTCTTAAACGTCATAGCGGGTCTATCGGAAGAGAACGACGAAGCGATTGCAGAGAATGCAGGAAAAGCAGAAATCAGGGCGCATCTTTATCGATTGGCCGTAGTTTTTTTTGCTATTGGAGTCTGCCTTGCGGTTTGGGTGGTAACTACTGAAGCTTCCGCTAGACCCTTGTAAAAAAAGGATACTATGAAATGACCACAGTTATCAAGAACGGAACCATCGTCACCGCCGATCTGACCTATAAGGCGGATGTGCTGATTGAGGGCGGCAGGATCGCTCAGATCGGGGAAAACCTGAAGGGTGACAAGGAACTGGACGCGACCGGCTGCTATGTCATGCCGGGGGGGATCGATCCCCATACGCATCTGGAGATGCCCTTCATGGGCACCTAT
>JAOUMG010000395.1 GCA_029881635.1 Paracoccaceae bacterium
AATCGTCGAAGATGCTGCAGTGCGACCGCCCATCATGCACGGATCGTTCCGTCCCCTTCGACAAGGTATTTGAACGACGTCAGCTGTTCGGCACCCACAGGGCCACGCGCATGCATCTTGCCCGTCGCTATTCCGATCTCGCCCCCCATTCCGAATTCGCCGCCATCTGCAAACTGGGTCGAGGCATTGCGGATCAGTATCGCCGAATCCAGCCTTTGGAAAAACCTGTCTGCGGTGGCATCATTCTGCGTCAGAATGGCATCGGTGTGGTTTGATCCGTATTGGCGAATATGCGAAATGGCCGCATCTACCCCATCGACAAGCTTGGCAGCTATTATGCTGTCCAGAAATTCGCGCCCGAAATCATCCGCTTTTGCCGCAACCGTGCCGGCAATCTCAGCAAGCACGCCTTCAGCCCTGACTTCGACCCCAGCCTTTATGAGGTCTTCGATCAGGATCCCGCTATGCTTGGCAAAAAATGCCGTGTCGATCAGCAGACATTCAGCGGCGCCGCAAATCCCAGTTCGGCGTGTCTTGGCGTTCAGGACCACTGCCCGCGCCTTTTCCAGATCAGCATCGCCATCCGCATAGATGTGGCAAATGCCCTCCAAATGCGCGAAGACCGGAACACGGGCCTCGGCCTGGACGAGACCGACCAGCCCCTTGCCACCGCGCGGAACGATCACGTCGATATATTCCACCATGGCCAGCATTTCTGACACTGCCGCCCGGTCGCGCGTGGGCACCAGTTGGATCGCGTTTTCCGGCAGACCCGCTTGTCTAAGCCCGGCCTGCAAACAGGAGTGAATGGCTTGGCTGGAATGAAAGCTTTCAGAGCCACCGCGCAAGATAACCGCATTCCCTGCCTTGAGACATAATGCGCCAGCATCTGCGGTCACATTCGGCCGACTTTCATAGATTACGCCAACGACACCCAGCGGAGTGCGCACACGGCGGATGTGCAGACCCGAGGGCATGTCCCATTCTGCAATCACCTCACCGACGGGATCGGCCTGGGCGGCAACCGATTTCAGCCCGCTGACGATGCCCGCTATCCGCGATTCATCCAGCATCAGGCGATCCATCATTGCCTTGCTCAGCTTCTTGGATACCCCAAAGGCCAGATCCTTGGCATTAGCCGCGATAATCTCATCTCGTCGGTCCCATACTGCCGCAGCGGCTGCATTCAATGCCTCCGCCTTGCTCTTGGCGCTGGCAAAGGCCAGTTCCGCCGCCGCCCCACGCGCATTCCGGCCAATGGATTTCATCAGTTCAGGAATATTTGCCAGGTCCATCGGGCGATCTCCTGTTTCGGGCAGCATTCAGACAACCATATCATCGCGGTGGATGAGCGCAGCGCGCCCGGCATAGCCAAGAATTTGCGCGATGTCACCAGAATGATGGCCTGCAATTGCTTTGGCCTCGACACAGGTATAGCGCACCAGCCCCTGCCCCAACGCCTCACCAGCAGGCCCGGCTATGGCGACGGGATCGCCACGCTCAAAATCGCCGGAGACGTGAACAACACCTGCGGGCAAAAGCGATTTTCCTGCACGAAGGGCGGTGACGGCGCCTGCGTCAACCTGCAACCGCCCTCGGGGTTTCATCGCGGCAATCCAGCGTTTGCGCGCCACCTGCGGATCGGCCTGCGCCAAGAACCAGGTACAGGGCGCACCTGCCGCCAAGGCCGTGATCGGGCAGTCAATCGACCCCTTCATGATCGCCATCGCACAGCCGCCCGCAACAGCGGTCTTTGCAGCAATTAGTTTGGTTTTCATTCCGCCCTTGGAATGTTCCGATACCGGGTCACCGGCCATCGCCTCGATTTCAGGCGTTATTCTTTCAACCAGATCAAAACGCCGGGCATCTGGTTCCACTGCCGGGTTGGCCGAATAAAATCCGTCAACATCGGATAAAAGCACAAGCTGGTCTGCACCGATTGTCACCGAAATCTGGGCGGCCAAACGATCATTGTCGCCAAAGCGGATTTCATCGGTCGCGACCGTATCGTTTTCATTGACGATAGGTACGACGCCCAAGCCCAGCAACGTTTCCATGGTCGCACGGGAATTGAGATAGCGACGGCGGTCCTCGGTGTCTTCCAGGGTCACGAGGATCTGGGCTGTGGTCAAACCATGCTGTGCCAGCACTTCTTCATAGGCGCGGGCCAGCCGGATCTGGCCGACCGCGGCTGCCGCCTGACTTTGTTCAAGTGACAGGGTGCCAGCGGGCAGGCCCAACACCCCACGCCCCAGCGCAATTGAGCCGGAGGACACGATGATAACATCCGTCCCACGCGCCTTGGTGGCAACGACATCTTCGGCAAGCGCTTTAAGCCAGTCCGTTTTCAGGCCAGATTTGCGATCAACCAGCAAAGCGGATCCGATTTTGATGACCAGCCGCCGGGCACGGGTGATATCCGGAGTCAGGGGTGCCATGTCTCTTCCACCTTGGCGGTAGATTTCTTACCTTTTGCGATTTCCGCGTAAACTGCGCGCAATACTTCGGGCAGGCCTTGCCCGGAAACCCCGGATATCAGGAACACCGGCCCGCCAGTTGCCTTTTCAAGGCTGCGTTTGCGGCTTGAGAGCGTTTTTGCATCCAGCGCATCAATCTTGTTTAACGCTGTGATGCGCGGTTTTGTGGCCAATTCTTCTGCATAGGCTTCTAATTCATGGATGATCGTCCGGTAATCCTTGGCAATCGTTGGCGATGTGCCGTCAACAAGATGCAAAAGAACCGAACATCTTTCGACATGGGCCAAAAACATCCCACCCAGTCCACGCCCTTCGCTGGCGCCTTCGATCAGGCCGGGAATGTCGGCCATTACAAATTCCTTGCCGTCGATCCCGACGACCCCAAGGTTGGGAACCAATGTCGTGAAAGGATAATCGGCAATCTTGGGCCGCGCATTGGATGTGGCGGCCAGAAACGTCGATTTTCCGGCGTTTGGCAGGCCCAGAAGGCCGGCATCCGCGATCAGTTTCAGCCGCAGCCAGATGGTTCGTTCGATACCTTCCTGCCCGGGATTGGCACGGCTGGGTGAGCGGTTGGTGGAGGATTTGAAATGAAGGTTGCCAAAACCGCCATTACCGCCCTTGGCCAGACACACGCGCTGGCCTACCTCGGTCAGGTCGGCGATCAGCGTCTCTTCGTCTTCATCAAGAATTTCCGTTCCGACAGGAACCTTTAAAACAATATCCTCACCCGTCTTCCCCGTCCGTTGGCTGCCCATTCCCGGTTGGCCAGACTTGGCGAAAAAATGCTGCTGGTAGCGAAAATCGATCAAGGTATTCAGGCCATCTACGGCCTCGACCCAGACCGAGCCGCCATTGCCGCCATCACCACCGTCAGGGCCACCAAATTCAATGAAT
>JAOUMG010000015.1 GCA_029881635.1 Paracoccaceae bacterium
AAAAGATACTGACGGGTATCGTCGATCCTGCCGCTTACGATCAGGTGATGGACGTGCTGGATGTGTGGTTCGACAGCGGATCAACCCATGCATTCGTGTTGCGCGACCGAAAGGACGGGGCAGCGGACGGCATCGCCGACCTTTACCTTGAGGGTACCGACCAGCACCGCGGCTGGTTCCATTCCTCGATGCTGCAGGCCTGCGGCACCAAGGGCCGGGCACCCTATCACGGTGTGCTGACCCATGGCTTCACGCTCGACGAGAAGGGCATGAAGATGTCCAAATCGCTTGGCAATACCGTCGCCCCCCAGGCGGTGATCGACGAATACGGCGCCGATATCCTGCGGCTCTGGGTGGCGCAGTCGGACTATACGGTCGACCTGCGCATCGGGAAGGAAATCCTGAAGGGGACGGCGGACAGCTATCGCCGCCTGCGCAACACGATGCGCTTCCTGCTCGGCAACCTCGCCGGGTTTTCGGATGCGGAAAAGGTCGCGCCCGCCGACATGCCGGAACTGGAACGCTGGGTTCTGCACCGGTTGGCCGAACTCGACCACATGGTGCGCAAGGGCTATGCGAAGTATGATTTTCAGGGGGTGTTCCAGACCCTCTTCACCTTCTGCACCGTGGATCTTTCGGCGGTTTACTTCGATATCCGCAAGGATGTGCTTTATTGTGACGGGGCTGATAGTGCGACCCGCCGCGCGGCGCGGACAGTGCTGGATATTCTCTTTCACCGGCTGACCACATGGCTGGCGCCGATCCTTGTCTTCACCATGGAAGATGTCTGGCTGTCGCGGTTCCCCGGTGAAGGGAATTCGGTGCATCTGGAAGATATGCCGGCCGCACCTGCCGATTGGCTTGATGCGCCCCTTGCCCAGAAATGGGAGGCGGTCCGCCGTGTCCGTCGTGTGGTGACGGCGGCCTTGGAAGTGCAGCGCACGGCCAAGGTTATCGGGTCCAGCCTCGAAGCGGCCCCGGTTGTGCATATCGACGACAAGGACGCGCTGGTGGCCCTGAAATCGGTGGATTTCGCCGATATCTGCATCACTTCGGGTGTGGTCCTGACCGGCGATCCGGCCCCGGCGGAAGCCTTCCGCCTGCCCGAAGTGCCGGGCGTGGGGGTCGTGTTCGAACTGGCGCCGGGTGACAAATGCCAGCGCTGCTGGAAGATCCTGCCCGATGTCGGGACGCACAAGCAGGCCGGCACTTGCCAGCGCTGCGACAGCGTATTGGCTTGAACTGCGGGCAGGGCATCAGACCCTGCCCATTCAGTCATCAGAAAACGCCAAACCGGCGGCGCAATTCATCACGCGTCATGCCGATGTCGCGGATCAGATGATCATCGGGGCGGCTCAGCAGGCGGCGGATCTGCCCGCGCGCCCGGAGGTTTTTCAGCCAAGGGATAAAGGCGGCGAAGAGGGTTTTCAGCAAGTGCATGGGCAAGTTTCCAATCAGCTATGGACTGATTGTTGCTGGTGCATTGACATCAAACAAACGAATAGGTTTGATTGGTGCCATCTATTATTATGATGGCAGTCCATGACCCTTCCGATTGACAGCGATCTGATGCGCAGCTTTCTCGCAGTGGCCGATAAGGGATCGGTCACGGCAGCGGCAGATGCCATCGGGCGCACCCAGTCAGCCGTCAGTATGCAGATTGCACGGTTGGAGGACTGCCTTGGCCAGCGCCTTTTTGACCGCTTGCCGCGTGGTGTGGCCCTGACTGCGCGCGGCGCGCAGCTGATCCCTTATGCGCGACGGGTGGTGCGCCTGATGGAAGAGGCCGCGACAGCCCTGCGGTCGCGGCCGCTGGACGGTCCCGTGCGGATCGGTATCCCGCAGGATTACAGCGAAAGGGTACTGCCCCAGATTCTGGCCGACTTTGCAAAGCGCTATCCGGCGGTTGAGGTTACTGTCCGCTGCGACTATTCGGTGCCGCAACTGGCGGCGATGAAGGCGGGCGAACTTGATCTGGCGGTGGTTTTTGAATGGGAAAGGAACAAGTCAAAGGGCGAAGTGCTCTGTGTCGAACCGTCGGTCTGGGTCACATCCGAGAAACATGATCAGCACCTGCAAAAACCGTTGCCGATTGCGACCTACTTCAACTCCGACTGGTGTCAGGAACATCTGATCACATCGCTTGACCGGCATGGCATCGCTTACCGGGTGGCTTTTGAATGCGACACGGTGGGGGGGTTCCTTTCCGCCGTTCGTTCCGGGCTGGCGGTGGTGGGACTGTCGCGCAGTACCATCCCGGAAGGATGCCGCGAACTGACATTGGCAGACGGGTTCCCGACGATCGACACATCGGCGGTCGTGCTGCACCAAAATCCACGCGGGACTTCGCCTGCGATCGAAGAACTGGCGGCGGGGATACGCGCGGCCTTTCGCCCCGGTGTCTTTGCGACAGGGGTCAGTCTGTGACACGGCAAGCCACTTTTCCAAGCCCGTTCGGCCCCGTCACCGTTGTTGAGGAAGGCGGCGCCATCATCCGGCTTGAATGGGGCGGGCGGGCACAAGACGACACCCCGGTCTTGCACGCGGCCGGGGATCAACTGGCGCTGTATTTTGACCGAAGGTTGACAATCTTCGATCTGCCGATTGCCTTTCGTCCCGGCCTGACAGGCGATGTGCAGCGCGCGATGTGCGCCATTCCTTTTGGCGAAACCCGGACCTATGGCGACCTTGCCAAGGAACTGGGCGTACCGGCCCAGGCCGTCGGCCAGGCCTGCGGGGCCAATCCGGTTCCGGTCATCGTGCCCTGCCACCGGATATTGGGCGCGCATGGTCTTGGCGGGTTTTCCGCACCGGGCGGAGTGGAAACCAAGGTGGCGCTGCTGAAACATGAAGGGGCAGCGTCACTGCTGATCTGACTTTCATTAGTGCCTGGGTTTGAGTTTCTGCTTTGCGGGACGAAGCCGTCGTTTGCGACGCGCCTAATGCACACTGAGAAATCTCTCGGAGCCGACGGAAGAACATGTATTGTTGGAGCGAGGAGCATTTATTGACATGAACATGAAACGAACTTCGCGCCCAACCACACTTGAAGAACTTGATACACTTTTTGCAAAGGTTTTTTCAAAGGAGTGCAGGGAACATGGGTTAGCCTTTCAACCGAATCCCACAGACATAATCATCACTCCCTTTGCCAAGTGCGGGACTACTTGGTTGCAACAGATCGCCCACGGCTTGCGGACGCGGGGAAACATGGATTTCGAAGAGATTAGTAATGTAACACCTTGGATCGAGGTCGCATTGGACCTTGGCATCGATCTAGATGCTTCCCAAGTCGCTGAACCGCGGGTCTTCAAGAGTCACCTCAGCTGGCGGGATGTGCCCAAGGGCGGGCGCTACATCGTCGCATTCCGCGCTCCATCGGATGCCTTCATATCGCTTTACCGATTTTTCGAAGACTTCTTCTTTGAGCCGGGCAAGATAGATTTGGACACATTATTCCGATGGCGCAATCCGCCTGCCGAGATGGGCGAGCGAGGGTACTGGCACCACTTGGCTTCATGGTGGGAGCAACGAAACAATCCCGATGTCCTAATACTCTGTTACGAAGATATGAGGGCAGATCTTCCCGAAACAGTGCGGCGCATTGCGTCGTTCATGGATATTGCGCTTGACGACGAACTGTTCGCCCGTGTGGTACGGCAAGCCTCGCGGCAGTTCATGTTGGAGCATAAGGACCAGTTTGGCGAAGCCCCTTTTCGGCGTCTGATGTCTCAGCGGATGGGTCTGCCTTTTGATGGTAACGCCTATAAGGTCACGTCTGGCGTGCGCGAAGACCCGAAATATAAACTCACAGCGGCACACGAACAGGAGCTGGATAATATATGGCAGGCGCAGATAGCCAGCCGGTTCGGTTTGGAGAGCTACGAAGATTTGAGGCATGAAATTCGAGCCCAGTAACAAGTAGCTTAACTTTATCACGGGCAGCTTCTTTCAGGAAACACGCTGCCAGGACGATCTGCTTCGCATTGAGACCATAGAGATTGCGTGTCGGCAGCGAATCTCCTGCGGTTAAAGCATGCGGTCGATCTCTGGCAAATCTGTTTTGGGTTCAAAGCGGAATTTCGAGCGACGCAATCCGACCTTCTCGTAGCTTGTTTTCGCAGGGCCTCATCGCTACCAATCACCGGG
Organism: Paracoccaceae bacterium; assembly: GCA_029881635.1. Classification (GTDB taxonomy): domain Bacteria; phylum Pseudomonadota; class Alphaproteobacteria; order Rhodobacterales; family Rhodobacteraceae; genus Albidovulum. The sequence continues at coordinate 4,150 of JAOUMG010000015.1, forward strand.
GGCAGAGGAACCGTCATGAGCATTTTCGTATTTCTGGCGGTACTGGGTGCAGCACTTCTTCACGCGACATGGAATGCGTTGGTAAAGGTCGGCACGAACCGGGTTGGCACGATGATGGTGCTGTCGGGGGTGCAGGGGCTGATCGGGCTGGCGGTCGTGGCGACGCAAGCGATGCCCGCAGCAGCCGTCTGGCCCTGGCTGATCGCTTCGGGCGTGATCCATTCGGCCTATAAGCTGTTTCTGACCTTTGCTTATGAACATGGCGACCTGAGCCGGGTCTATCCGCTGGCGCGCGGTACAGCGCCGATGATCACGCTCATTGTGGGTGCATTGTGGCTGGGCGAGGTTGTGAGGACTTCCGAGGCGCTGGGCATTCTGGTGCTGGGTCTTGGCATCCTGATGCTGGCGCGCGGGGTCTGGACCAGCGGTGAAAGCCGCAAGATGCTGCCCTTTGCCTTTGGGGCTGCCTGTGCCACGGCAGGTTATACGCTGGTTGACGGGCTCGGCGCGCGGGTGGCGGGGAATGCCACGCAGTTCGTGGGCTGGCTCTTCGTTCTCGACGGGATCATCTTTGCCGCTGCAATGCTGGGGCTGAGGGGGCGGGGCGCATTGCCGGGAAAAGGCCGGATCTGGCTGCTGGGCAGCCTTGGGGCGGCAGCATCATACGCATCCTATGCCGTCGCTGTCTGGGCGATGACCCTGGCCCCGATCGCGCTGGTCGCGGCATTGCGCGAAACCTCGATCTTGTTTGCGGTGGTGATCGGCTGGATCACCTTTGGCGAACGGATGACACGCGCCAAGGCGATTTCGGTTGCCTTGATTGCGACGGGTGTCGTGCTGACGCGGTTATGATTGCCGACCCGTATTGGGGAACATTTCTTGTATGATCCCGGCAACGAGCAGGTAGATGGAAGTGACAGCCAGCCCCCAATGTGCCAGCTCGCCGGGTGCGAAATCGACCCAGGCGGCACGCCCGGCGAAAATGACCCAGGCCAATGCGACTGGCAGTGTGATCCAGCGCCAGCGTTCGGTCCTGACCGGGTGCACGAATTTGAGGTTGGTGAACATCGATGCGGCAAGCGCCACGATGATCGCCAGCATTACGTAGAAATTCGGTTCAAGCGCAAAGAGAACCAGAACCACCATGTTCCAGCAGGCCGGAAAGCCGGCAAAGGAATTGTCGGTGGTCTTCATCCGGGTATCGACGAAGTAAATCACGCTTGCATAGGTGATTACGATAATGGCCAGCCACCCGGTCCAGCCGGGCAGTAGGCCAGACTGGAAAAGGGCAAAGGCCGGGATGAAGACATAGGTAAGATAGTCAATGATCAGGTCCAGCAGAACCCCGTCATAGGTCGGCCAGTTGGTCTTGACGTGATAATGCCGGGCAAGGGGGCCATCGACCCCGTCCACGATCAGTGCGACAACAAGCCAAAGAAACATCAGGCTCCACTGTTCCTCGACCGCGGCCAACATGGCCAGCATTGCGAGAACCGCGCCGGTGCCAGTAAGAAGGTGCACCAATAAGGCTTTGATCGCAGGGGTCATGTTTTCCTTTCAGGCCGTTTGCAGCCCGTTGAACCGGTCAAGCGCGCGGGTGCGCTTTGGCGTAGATTTCCATCAGGCGTGTGGTGTCGACAGCCGTATACCCTTGCGTGGTTGAAAGCGAGGCGTGGCCCAGAAGCTCCTGAATAGCCCGCAGATCACCCCCGGCCGACAAAAGATGTGTAGCAAAGCTGTGGCGCATAGCATGTGGCGTGGCGGAGGCAGGCAAGCCAAGACCGCTGCGGGTCATTTCCATCGCCCGCGCGATCAGCCGCGGATTGAGCGGGCCGCCCCTTGCCCCGCGGAACAACGCGGCGGCAGGTTCATCCTCAACCGGAAAGGGGCAAAGCTCCACATAGGCGGCGACGGCATCGCGTGCGGCGGGCAGAACCGGGACCATGCGCTCTTTGTCCCCCTTGCCCCGGATGCGCAGCACCTGCGGCAGCGGGCTGGAGGCGCCGGTCAGCCCAAGCGCCTCGGATATGCGCAATCCGCATCCGTAAAGGAGGGTGATCACCGCCGTATCGCGCGCGGCCACCCATTCCTCACGGGCAAATTCACCGACGCTGCTGATGACATCGCGGGCGGCGTCCTCTGACAGGGGGCGCGGCAGTTTGCGTTGGAATTTCGGGCTGCGGGCGGCAAGAATGGCGGTCGGTTCAAAACCTTCGCGCTCGGCCAGCCAGCGCACAAAGCTTTTGATGGCCGATAGCGTCCGGGCGAGTGACCGTGCACTGGTTCCGCGGCTGCGTTCATGGGCCATGAATGCACGCATGTCACTTTGGGTGATCTTGGCGATCTGTCCTGACCCAAGGCTGCCAACCAGATGCTGCGTCATGAATGAGATGAAGGCCGAAACATCCGCGCGATAGGCTTTGACCGTGTGGGCCGATGCCCCGTCCAATGCCACGATCTGTTCAAGCCATGTCGCAAGCGCATCACGCAAGGCAGGGGACAGGACAAGATTCATCGCCGGCCCCTCAGGCCAGCCAGCGCCGCATTGCGCGTTCAAAAACGCCCGCGAAGAAAGTCAGAAGATCGGTCCCCTGATTGGCTCGGAAATGGTGCGGGTCTTCGGCCCCGAGGGCAAGCATGCCGGGCAAACGCCCCAGACCAAGGTCAAGTTTGAGCACGGCCTCCGACCGGACCCAAGCACCGGAGCTGCCATAGATATTCTCGGCATCTGGCTGGGTCTGGCGCAGAATAACCGCGCGCGTTGGTGCAGAACGACTGCCGAGCATATAGTTTTCAACAAAGCCCGGCTTGACCACACATAAAACATCCCCAAGCCGTTCCAGAACCGGGTCTTCGTCCGACTGAATCGATTCAAGAACCAGGCGCGCGCTGTCAACCTGCAGGATCTGGGCAACTTCACCGCCCAGATTGTTCAGAAAATCTTCGAACTCAATGGGATCAAGCATCCGAAGAATGGCGCGGTGCACCTGATTTGTGCCTGCCAGATTGTCATATGCTGCCGCGATGACGGAGCGATGCGTATCCTCCAGACGGTCGAGCCGCGCCTCGAGCCGTTCCATGGCAATGCCACGTAGATCGACGATATTGGCACCCATGGCGCGTTCATTTGCGGCGATCAATGCGCGCATCAGGTCACGGTCTTCTAAAATGACCTCCGGCGCGGCTAAAAGCCTGTCGCGCAATTCACCTGCGATGGTTGCTGTTTCTGCCATGGTTGCCCCCATGTCTGACTGCTTCGTTTTGGTCGACTATACACGTTCTTAAAGGATTTTCTGCCCCGTTTTTGCCCAGTCCTTCAAAAACTGGTCCAGCCCCTTGTCGGTCAGCACATGATTGGCCATTGCTTTGATCACCGATGGAGGTGCTGTGACAACATCGGCGCCGATGCGCGCGCAATCGATGATATGGCTGACGGACCGGATCGAGGCGGCCAGGATTTCGGTGCGGAAATCATAGTTGTCGTAGATCTGACGGATGTCTTCGATCACTTCCATCCCGTCGAGATGGATGTCATCAAGCCGGCCGATGAAGGGCGAAATGAACGATGCTCCGGCCTTTGCAGCCAAAATGGCCTGCGCCGGTGAAAAGCACAACGTCACGTTGACCTTGTGGCCTTCGGATGCGAAAGCCTTGCAGGCGGTCAGGCCGTCCCATGTCAACGGCACCTTGATCGCGATGTTCGGTGCAATCTTGGCAAGCTTCAATCCTTCGGCAATCATCGCCTTGGCCTCGGTTGCCACAACTTCGGCGGATACAGGACCCGAAACCATGTCGCAGATTTCCTTGGTGACTTCGATGATATCGCGTCCTGATTTCAGGATAAGCGAGGGATTGGTGGTAACCCCGTCCACCATGCCAAGATCGTTAAGTTCCTTGATGGCGGCGGTATCGGCGGTATCGACAAAGAATTTCATGGCGGGTGTCCTTAGGGTGGCAGCTACGGTTGGCCGTGTTGATAGCGCAAGGGCCACAGCACCGGAACCCGCAAATGGGGAATGCCGTGCCGGAGATTGAGTTTTTCGACGCAGGTGTGTTGGTTTCGGTACTGACGACGGAACCTTTGGGCCGCTGTCTTGACTATAAGGCCCCGGAGGGCGGCTGCATGAGCGGCGCCTTCGTCGAAGTGCCGCTGGGGCCGCGCAAGGTTCTGGGTGTGGTTTGGGGGCCGGGTGAGGGCGGGTATGACCTAGCCAAAATTCGGCCAGTGATCAGGGTGCTGGATGCCGCCCCCATGCGCGAGGATATGCGCAGTTTCCTGATCCGCGTGGCTGACTACACACTGACACCCATGCCGGCGATGCTGCGCCTGGCGACGCGTGCGCCGGGTTTGGGCGACCCGCCGGGCCCAAGGCGGGTCTATCGCAAGGGATGGGCCGAGCCTGATAGGATAACCGATGCGCGCGGGCGGGTTCTGGATATTCTTGATGAATACGGGGGGGCAGCCTTCACGATGAGCGAACTGGCTGCCCTGTCAGGTGTTACAACCAGCGTCATCAAGGGATTGGCCAAGCTGGGCGCCCTGGCCGAGGAAGAGGCGCCGCGCGATCTGCCCTTTCCTCCGTTGAACCCTGATCTGGGGGGTAAGGATCTTGCCGATGATCAGGCTGCGGCGGCTGCCCAGTTGCGCGCAGGCGTGGCGTCAGGCCGCTATGGCACAACCTTGCTGAAGGGTGTGACAGGATCGGGCAAGACCGAAGTTTATCTTGAGGCGGTTGCCGAATGTCTGGCCAAGGGTCGGCAAGCATTGGTTCTATTGCCCGAAATTGCCTTGACGGCGGAATTTCTGAGCCGGGTTGAGGAACGCTTTGGCGGTCACCCCGGCGAATGGCATTCCGGCGTGACCCAGACCGAACGCCGCAGGCTGTGGCGGATGGCAGGCGAAGGCAATGTCGGGCTGGTTGTCGGTGCACGTTCGGCACTGTTCCTGCCTTTCCGTGATCTGGGGTTGATTGTCGTCGATGAAGAACATGACACCGCCTACAAGCAAGAGGACGGTGTGCTTTATAACGCCCGCGATATGGCGGTTCTGCGGGCGTCTTTATGCGATGCGCAGGTGGTGCTGGCCTCGGCGACCCCTTGCCTAGAAACGTGGGCCAATGCTGAGGCGGGCAAATATGGCCGCATTGATCTTACTTCTCGCTTTGGGGTGGCTGAATTGCCGGAAATGCGTGCGGTTGACATGCGGGGCGAAACGCTGGCCCCCAATCGCTGGATCGGCCAAACCCTTGCTGCGGGCATCAGTGACCGCATCGGGCGCAGTGAACAGGCGCTCTTGTTCCTGAACAGGCGGGGATTTGCGCCGGTTACCATCTGCCGTGCCTGTGGCCATCAGATCGGCTGTGATCAGTGTGACGCGCGTATGGTTGAGCACAGGTTTCTCAAACGCCTCATGTGCCATCAATGCGGTGAGACAAAGCCCATGCCCGAGGTTTGCCCGTCTTGTGACGCGAAGGACAGGCTCGCCCCGGTTGGTCCGGGGGTCGAAAGGTTGGCCGAGGAAGTCGCGGCACGGTTCCCGGAGGCGCGGGTTGCGGTTCTGTCATCGGATCTTTTCGGATCGGCGCGGGCGCTAAAGGAAAAGATCCGCGAAATTGCGGCAGGCGGTGCTGATATCATCATCGGCACACAACTGGTTGCCAAGGGGCACAACTTTCCGCTGCTGACACTTGTGGGCGTCATTGATGCCGATCTGGGTCTGCAAGGGTCAGACCTGCGCGCGGCAGAACGTACCTTTCAGCTGATCCGGCAGGTTTCTGGCCGGGCTGGGCGGGCAGACAAACCCGGGGTGGCGCTGTTGCAGACCTATCAGCCGGAACACGGCGTGATCCGGGCAATCCTGTCGGGTGACGAAGAAGCGTTCTGGCGCGCCGAGGCCGAGGAACGCCGTGCGGCGGGTGTGCCACCTTACGGGCGGTTGGCCGGAATTGTGCTGTCTTCGCCGGATGTGGCGCAGGTCTTTGACTTTGGCGCAGAACTTGCGCGTCGCGATGCGCCGTTGCGGCGGGTGGGGGCACAGGTTTTCGGACCCGCCCCTGCGCCTGTTGCGCGGGTGCGCGGGCGACACCGGGTCAGGCTGCTGGTCAAGGCAGCCAAGGGCGTTGCCCTGCAACCGGCTTTGGCGGAATGGGTGGGCCAGTTCAAATTGCCAAACAATCTGCGCCTATCAATCGATATCGATCCGCAGAGTTTCTACTGAACCGTGGATATGGCCGATCAGGCCATTGCCCGATTATGTTGTTGATCGACAAGGAAGTCGGTCAGAACTGCGCCAATCCACATGCATGTAAGTGCGAGCCAGGCCGTGCCGACAAAGATTGACCCGCCGGTGACGCCCGCGCCAATTGCACAGCCCCCCGCCAGCATGCCGCCAAATCCCATCAAAACCGCACCGAACATGGCCCGGCGCATGTTGCGTTCCCCCTCAAATCCCTGAAATTGCAATTCTCCGGTTAGCAAGGCCGCGATGAAGGCACCAAAAAACACCCCCGGTATCAGGCCTATATCGAACTCCAATACGCGCTGTGGTTCCAGAAAGAACATCAATGTTTTCGCCGAAGGGCCGGTGAATGTGGCCGAACTGATCGCCACCGGGTCAAAGCTGACCTGAGCCAGCGCGAAGGTTGAAACCCACCCAAGGGCAACGGCAAATCCAACCCCGGAGGCGAAGATCAGGGCGCGGGCACCCATTCTGTTGCGGTATGCGAGATACAGCGCCAGCAAGGCAATGGCGAGCCCCAGCACAAACCCGCTCTGCCGTGGCAATCCGCTTTGCTCAATCAGGTCCAGATTGCGTCCGCCCGATGTAACCCAAATCGCGGCCAGGCGGTCGCGAAGCGGTGCGAGTATGCCCTTGAGGCTCATCTGTGCCACGACGGCAAAAATCAGCCCCGATACGATCGCGCGCAGATTTCCGGTTGCCGCCAATACCAAAAGCCGCCCCGAACAGCCGCGTGCCAGAACCATGCCGACCCCGAAAATCAACCCCCCGATCGCAGCGCCCGACCACGATCCGGTGACAGCCATCATCCTTGCGTCAGCACTGCGCATCAAACCCAGAAACTCGGCGCCCTGCACCCAAACCAGTGCAGTGGAAAAAGCCAATAGCCATACAGAAACACGTGGCCCGAGCGATCCTCGGGCGAATTCTACAGTTGCGGCACGCAAGCAGAAGTTCGATCGCTGTGCTGCGACGCCAAAAACGATACCGGTGATTAGCCCGAAAAGCGCGGCTGAAGGGGCCTCGCCGATCCTTTCAATGATTGCCAGAACATCCATTACCACGCTCCTGAGATGGCTTCGCGGCGCATGTATTCATAAAACTGAATACATGCGCCTTGACCCAGATCATCCATGCGTCAGCTTGTCGCTGGTCGCGAAAGAGGATCAGCCCCACTCGGTTTGGGTGCAAAATGGCCTCGTCAAGGCAGCGAAAGCGGCGTAAGCCAAACCCATGACTTGGCGCATCCCGACCATTACCATTGCCGAAGCCAAAGGCTTGCCTCGCTGGCGCCAGCCCGCATTCATGCTGTTTTTGATGGCTGCGGCCATGCCGATTGCCTTTTCGACCTGGTCCGCGCTTTTGAACAATTTCGTGAAAGAGGCCGCCGGGTTTACCGGCGTCGAAATCGGCTGGCTGCATACGGTGCGCGAAATTCCCGGATTTCTGGCCATCGGCGTGATCGTAATTCTCTGGGTGATGCGCGAACAGGTGCTGGCGGTGTTGGCGCTGGGGTTGTTGGGGGCTACGACGGCCATGACGGCGATGTTCCCCAGTCTTGGCGGCATTCTGTCGATCACGCTCCTCTCGTCGATCGGGTTTCATTATTTCGAAACCGTCAACCAGTCGCTGCAGTTGCAGTGGATCGAAAAAAAGCACGCGCCGCAAACCCTTGGCTGGATTATCTCAATCGGGTCGGGTGCGTCCCTCGTGGCCTACGGTCTGATCATGCTGACATGGAAGACCTTTGATCTGAGCTATGGGATCGTTTACGCGATTTCGGGGGGGCTGACGGTAGCCATCGCGGTATTCGTGGCCTTTGCCTATCCGCAATTCGAAGCCCCTGAACCACAACTGAAGCATTTCGTTCTGCGCCGCCGCTACTGGCTTTATTATGCGCTGCAGTTCATGTCCGGCGCCCGGCGCCAGATATTCATCGTATTCGCCGCCTTCATGATGGTCGAACGGTTCGGCTTCGAGGTGCATGAGGTCACGGCCTTGTTCCTGATCAACTATCTTGCCAATATGTTTGCCGCCCCCTTCATGGGGCGGGCCGTGGCGAGATTTGGCGAACGCAATGCGCTGGTCTTTGAATACATTGGTCTGATTTGCGTCTTTCTTGCCTATGGTGGCATTTATTTCTTTGGCTGGGGCGTTGCCGTCGCTGCCGGGCTTTACGTGGTTGACCATCTGTTCTTCGCCCTAGCCTTTGCGCTCAAGACTTACTTTCAAAAGATCGCCAGCCCCGGTGATATCGCCCCGACCGCGGCAGTTGCC